>JAVBSK010000119.1:0-6224 GCA_031556755.1 Bacteroidales bacterium
CTGATGTATCTTTCTGTCAATTTGACGCATGCAACCAACGCTTCCTGAGTGTATGTCACATTGTGATGATCTTCGTATTTAGGCTTGATATTTTCCAATATCTGCAATGTTTCTTCTGCGGTTGTGGGATCAATTACCACTTTTTGAAAACGACGTTCCAAAGCTCCGTCTTTCTCTATATTTTTTCGGTATTCATCCAGCGTGGTTGCTCCTATACATTGAATTTCCCCCCTTGCCAAAGCAGGTTTCAACATGTTTGCAGCATCCATTGAACCAGTCGCTCCTCCAGCTCCTACAATGGTGTGAAGTTCATCTATAAACAATATGATATTGGGATTTTTAGCGAGTTCATTGAGTACTGCTTTAATTCTTTCTTCAAACTGTCCTCTATATTTTGTTCCGGCTACCATAGATGCCATATCTAAATTGACGACTCTTTTATCAAAAAGAACACGGGGAACCTTTCTTTGAACAATGCGGGAAGCTAATCCCTCCACTATCGCTGATTTACCTACTCCTGGTTCTCCTATTAATACTGGATTATTTTTCTTCCTGCGACTTAATATTTGTGCCAGGCGTTCAATTTCCCGTTCCCTTCCTACGATAGGGTCCAAACGAGTCTCTTCCGCTGCTCGCGTCATATCCATTCCAAAACTGTCAATAACAGGAGTATCACTGCCTTTTTGTCCGGTTCTGGGGGATTCTTTTCTCTGGGAAAAATTATCTTCCTCTTCCTCTTCATCATCTCCGTCGTTTGTAAATCCGGCTCCGGACAATGGAGTTTCATAACTATCGGCTGTATTTATTAATGTACTGTCACACAAAACACTGACAACTTTTTCATAGTCGATATCGTATTTTCTCAACGTCTTTGTTGCTAATGAATCTTCATTTTTAAGAATCGCCAGCAATAAATGAACCGTCCCGATTTGAGTGGATTTCAATCTCAGAGACTCAAGCATGCTGATCCTTAATACTTTTTCAACCTCCTTATTGATAATCAATTGATTATTAGAATCGGAATACATTTCTTGAGATAATTCCTTATCTATATCTATTTTTATATCATAAGGATCTACTCCAAAATGTCGTATGACAGATGTCGCACTACATGTTTCGTTTCTCAATATGCCCAACAGAATATGCTCAACACCCAAATAGCTATTATGTAAACGACCGGCTTCTTCTTTTCCAAAATTGATAACTTCTTTCAAGTTATCAGAAAAATTTTTATCCATGATTTATTATATTCTATAGTTTGATATTGCCTGAATTATTTGCATTCAGACAGCAAATATATCCTTAATTAGTCAAATAGCATGCCATCATTATTTTTTTTTATTTCTTTCGTATTCAAACAAAAAGTAGTAATTTAGTGCGGTTTTTTGACCTTCTATAAATTCAGTTAAATAAAAGTTTGATATAAATGATTGAAAATCAAGACAAAATCATTAAAGTTGATATTGAAGAAGAAATGAAATCAGCCTACATCGATTATTCGATGTCAGTGATTGTTTCAAGAGCTTTACCGGATGTAAGGGATGGATTTAAGCCCGTTCACCGTCGTGTGTTATTCGGAATGAATGAATTGGGAAACACGTCCGATAAACCATATAAAAAATCCGCCAGAATAGTGGGAGAGGTGTTAGGAAAATACCACCCGCATGGAGATAGTTCTGTATATTATGCCATGGTACGTATGGCTCAACCATGGTCGCTTCGCTACCCGTTGGTTGACGGGCAAGGAAACTTTGGTTCCATTGATGGTGACAATCCGGCAGCAATGCGTTATACGGAAGCTCGTTTGAGTAAACTGGCCGAAGAAATGCTACGGGATATTGATAAAGAAACGGTTGATTTCCAATTCAATTTTGATGATACATTGAAAGAACCAACAGTTCTGCCTACCAGGATACCTAATCTTCTCATCAACGGAGCATCCGGAATTGCAGTAGGTATGGCTACCAATATGCCGCCTCACAATATGTCGGAAGCTATTGATGCAACCACAGCATATATTGATACCCGAGGAGAGATCGAAGTTTCCGAACTGATGCAATACATCAAAGCTCCGGATTTTCCTACGGGAGGATATATATATGGTTATGCCGGAGTAAAAGATGCTTTTGAAACCGGTCGTGGAAGGGTGATTATGCGCGGAAAAGCTGAAATTGAAGTCGATAACGGAAGAGAAAAAATCGTAATCAACGAAATCCCATATTTGGTAAACAAGGCCGAACTGATCAAACAGATAGCAGATCTTGTCGGAGAAAAGAAAATTGAAGGAATCTCTAATGTGAATGACGAATCAGACCGTAGTGGTATGCGCATCGTTGTAGATGTGAAAAGAGATGCCAATTCAAGCGTAATTCTCAATAAGTTATACAAGTTGACTCCGCTTCAAAGTTCTTTCAGTGTCAATAACATCGCATTGGTAAACGGAAGACCTAAAACTTTGAATTTAAGAGACTTGGTTAAATATTTTGTTGAACATCGCATTGAAGTTGTTATCCGTCGCACAAAATTTGACCTGAGGAAAGCGGAAGAACGGGCGCATATCCTGGAAGGATTGATCATTGCTTCCGATAACATTGACGAAGTGATTGCAATCATCCGTTCTTCACAAAGTCCGGCGGAAGCCATCGAAAGATTAATTTCAAGGTTCAGTTTGTCTGATATCCAGGCTCGTGCAATCGTGGAAATGCGTTTACGCCAACTGACAGGACTGGAGCAGGATAAACTCCGTGCGGAATACGACGAAGTTCAAAAACTAATCGCTTATTTGAACGAAATACTTACAAACGAAGATCTTCGGATGCAAGTTATTAAAGATGAGTTGATTGAAATTAAAGGAAAATACGGGGATGTTCGTAAATCGGAAATCATATATGCTTCTGAGGATTTCAATCCGGAAGATTTTTATGCTGACGACGAAATGATCATTACAATTTCTCACATGGGATATATCAAACGTACTCCGTTATCTGAATTCCGTGCGCAGGGCAGGGGAGGAGTAGGGGCTAAAGGTTCCGAAACCCGTGATGAAGACTTTGTAGAATATATTTATCCGGCAAGTATGCATGCCACCATGATGTTCTTCACCCAAAAAGGAAGATGTTACTGGTTGAAAGTGTATGAAATTCCTGAAGGCACCAAAAATTCAAAAGGAAGAGCCATTCAAAACCTGTTGAATATTGACGCCGATGATAAAGTAAATGCATTTATCCGTGTTAAATTACTGAATGACAATGATTTTATAAATAGTAATTATTTGTTGTTCTGTACGAAAAAAGGAGTCGTTAAAAAAACATTATTGGAAGCATATTCCCGCCCTAGACAAAATGGTGTGATTGCTATTGATTTACGGGAAGACGATGAAGTAATCCAAGTCAGGTTAACGGACGGCAACAACGAAATAGTTATAGCTAACCGCAACGGAAGAGCTATCCGTTTCCATGAATCCAAGATTCGTTGCATGGGACGTACTGCGGCTGGTGTTCGCGGTATGACTTTGGACGAAGATGGAAAAGACGAAGTAATCGGCATGATATTTATGAAATATCTGGAAAACGAATCTATTTTGGTTGTTTCTGAAAAAGGATATGGAAAACGCTCTAAAATAGATGATTATAGGATTACAAACCGGGGAGGAAAAGGAGTAAAGACACTAAATATCACAGAAAAAACAGGATATTTGGTAGGAATAAAGAGTGTGACGGAAGACAATGACCTGATGATTATCAACAAGTCTGGAATTACCATTCGTGTGAAAGTCTCGGATTTGAGTGTTATAGGAAGAGCTACACAGGGAGTTAGACTCATCAATCTGGAAAAGAGAAACGATGAAATAGCATCTGTCTGTAAAGTAATGTCTGAAGACGAGGAAGTTGTTATTACAGAGGAGATTAAGTCAGAAGAAAATGATATATCGTCTATATTTCCTGACGAAAATGTAGAAAAATGAATAAGAGAAAATAATTAATAATTATAAACTAAATAATTGATCGTGATGAAAAAATTATCATTAACAATTGTGATGAGTTTGTTGGTAGTTGCCTCTTTCGGACAGAAGAAAGTCCTTAGTGAAGCCAAAAAAGAGCTTGAATCCGATAAACCTAATTTAACTGACGCCAGGAATTTAATCAATGCAGCATTAGAGAATCCAGAAACAAAAGACAATGCTGAAACCTGGTATGTAGCCGGATTGATTGAGAATAAACAGTTCGATTTAGAACGGGCAAAAGAATTGATCGGACAAAAGGCGGACGAAGTCTTGATGTATGATGGATTGGGAAATATCATGCCTTTTTTCATTAAAGCGGATGAAATAGATCAAGCACCCGATGCGAAAGGAAAAGTGAAGCCTAAATATAGAAAGGATATGAAGGCTATCATGATAGCAAACAGATTATATTATATCAATGCAGGAGCTTATTTTTGGGAGAAAAAGGATTATCCCAAATCTTATAAACTTTTCCAACAGTACCTGGATATTCCAAAGATGAAAATGTTCGAAGGTGAAGATCTTATATCAAAAGATACTCTGTATAGCCAAATTAAATTCTATTCGGCGCTTTGTGTCAGCCAATTGGGAGATCGTCAGAAAACAATTGAAGCTTATGAAGATCTGAAAGATGATGGGTACAATGAAAATGAAGTTTATCAATATTTGTGTTCCGAATATGAACAATCCAAGGATACGGTTAATCTAATCAAAACATTAAGAGAAGGATGTGATAAATTTCCGGGAGAATCTTTCTATTTGTTAAGTTTGATTAATCAATAGATTTATACCAATCAAAACGATGAAGCCATTGAATATTTGAATAAAGCCATTGAAAAGAAGCCTAATGACGCTCAATTACATGATGTATTGGGAAGAATATATGAAAATAAAAAAGATTTGCCTAAAGCAAGAGAATGTTTTGAAAAAGCGATTGCTTTGGACCCCAATTATGTTGATGCGATTGGTAATCTGGGACGTTTGATATTCAATAAAGCAGTTGAAGAGCAGGCCGCGGCAAATGATATTGCAGATAATAAAAAATATAATGCTGAAATCGCCAAAGTAAAAGAAGTATTTAAACAAGCAATGCCTTATTTTGAAAAGGCTCATCAATTGAATCCGACAGAAAAAAGTTATATAATGGCTCTTCGAGGAATTTATTATAACTTAAATATGAATGATAAGTATGATGCAATGGAGAAAAAAATGGAAGAGTTGAATAAGTAAAATAGAATTCAACAATACTAGAAATCCCATAAAAACATTGGTTTTTATGGGATTTCTTTATGTGTACTTCATAATAGTTGATGTTATTATTAAACATAATATTAATTATACAAATACAAAATATTTATGTGTGATTATCATATTAATTTAATATCTTTACAGCAATTATAAAATATAAAATAAGTGAATGTATGGCAAAAAGCAAGACATATTTTGTCTGTTCTCAATGTGGAAATGATTCTCCAAAATGGATTGGAAAATGTCCGGTTTGCGGAGAATGGAATACATATGCAGAAGAAATTATTTTAAAAGATAAATTTCCACATTCCATTAATGTTCTTAATTTTGAAGCAACTAAATCCAGGCCTCAATTATTATCTGAAGTCAATGTCGGTGAAGAAATCAGAATTGATTTGGGTGATGATGAATTCAACCGGGTGCTTGGCGGCGGTTTGGTTCCTGGTTCTTTGGTACTCATCGGCGGTGAACCAGGCATTGGTAAATCAACTTTAGTTTTACAGACCGTACTTCGCCTGAAGAAATTGAAAACATTGTATGTTTCCGGAGAAGAAAGTGCTAAACAGTTGAAAATTAGGGCTGAAAGATTGGGTTTTGACAATCCGGATGCCTATATTGTCTGTGAGACTTCACTAGAACAAATATTCACTCATATTCAGAATATTCGCCCCGATTTAGTGATTATAGATTCTATACAAACGGTTTTTACAGAACGTGTCGAGTCTTCACCCGGAAGTGTTTCCCAAGTACGGGAATGTTCCGCTTTGATTCTCAAATTTGCTAAAGAAACAGGAACCCCTGTCCTACTTATCGGACACATCAACAAAGAAGGAAACATAGCAGGACCTAAAGTGTTAGAACATATAGTAGATACGGTTTTGCAGTTTGAAGGAGATCAACATTATTTATACAGGATACTTCTGAATATCAAAAATAGATTTGGAAGTACTTCTGAATTAGGAATATATGAGAT
>JAVBSK010000195.1:0-7280 GCA_031556755.1 Bacteroidales bacterium
GGTCGACATTGAAGAACTGACCCTTCATGTCGGAGCCGGCACTTTCAAGCCGGTGAAAACAGACACAATCGAAAATCATCTGATGCACACAGAATGTATTACAATCACAAGATCAATCCTGGAAAAAATAATCGCCAGACCCGGAAAGATTTATGCTGTCGGAACTACTTCTGTCAGAACTTTGGAAAGTTTATATTATATAGGCAATGTATTATACTTTCATCCGGAAGCAAGCATTCATGAATTGGAAATATCCCAGTGGATGCCTTATGAAGAAAAATACAACCGGCTCTCCGTCGAAGAAGCTTTAAAAAACATCCTGGCCTATTTTAACGATAACAAGTTGGATCGCCTTACTACTTATACGCAGATCATGATTGTTCCCGGATATCAGTTCCGGATTGTAAAAGGAATTATTACTAATTTTCATCAACCTCAAAGTACGCTTTTACTTTTAATATCAGCCTTTGTCGGCGAAGATTGGAAAAAGATATATGATTATGCCCTCGAACATCAATTCAGATTTTTGAGCTATGGGGATAGCTCGATTTTATTGTAATCTGAAAAACTGATTTGCAAATAAAAAGACAATATTTAGTGAAAAATAGAGTTAATAAGTGGAGAACTAAGAACTAAGAACTAAAAGTTAAAAATTAGGAGTTAAAAGTTTGTAACTTATCAACTTGTAACTAAACAATCGGATGAACAAAATATACTGTTTTCTTCTTATCTGCTTCAGTTTGTTGATTTTACTTGCCTGCAAATCAGCAAAATTGAGCGATGCCATCGCCAAAGAAGAACTCGGGGAATATTATGAAGCTGCCCAAATCTACAGAAGGGTTTATGCAAAGACTTCATCAAAAGACAGATACCTGAAAGGAAGCGTCGCTTTTCATATGGCAAACTGCCTCAAGAAAGTCAACGATCCTAAAAGAGCTTTAACCGGATACCAGAATGCCATCAGATACAATTACAATGACAGCACCGCCTTTCTCTTTTACGCCCAAATGTTACAACAAAACGGATCATATAAAGAGGCTATCAAACAATACGATCATTACCTCGCACTTGATCCTGGCAATAAACTGGCTAAAAACGGAATCGCCGGTTGTGATTCAGCTATTTCATGGAAAAAGAATCCTTCCCTATATACCGTCAGAAAACAAGATAAAATGAATTCCCGCAACAGCGAATTCGCTCCCATGATGACCGGAGACAAATTTGATCAACTCTATTTTACATCCTCCAGGGAAGAAGCCCTCGGAAAAGAAAAAAGTCTGATCACAGGCTCCAAATACAACGATATATTTCTGGTCAAAAAAGATGAGAAAGGACAATGGACAGCTCCCAAACCATTGGAAGAAGGATTAAATACTGAATTTGATGAAGGAACCTGTTCCTTTACTGCTGATGGCGCCACCATGTATTATTCATTCTGTTCACAGGATCCGGAATCACCCCGTACGGCAGAAATTATGAAATCATCCCGTTCAGGAGCGCAATGGAGCAAAGGACAAAAAGTAGATGTTTTTGAAGATTCCCTCAAAATGGCCGCCCACCCCGCTGTCAGTCCCGATGGTAAATATCTCTATTTTGTTTCCGATGCAATCGGTGGACAAGGAGGAAAAGACATCTGGAGAATCGAAGTGGAAAATATCGGACGTACTCTCCCTGAAAATTTGGGCATAGCAATCAATACTGCCGGAGACGAAATGTTTCCCTATATGAGAACAGATTCCATCTTGTACTTTTCATCAAACGGACATATCGGTATGGGAGGATTGGATATTTTTCAGGCATCCTTGAACAAATCCGGCAAATGGAAGGTTGAAAATATGAAATATCCGATGAACAGTTCCAATGACGATTTCGGAATTACATTCGAAGGAAAAGAAGAACGAGGATTCTTCAGCAGTAACAGAAATGACGCCAGAGGAAACGATCATATTTTTGCGTTTGAACGACCTCGTCTTATGGTTTCCGTAGAAGGTTGGGTACTGGATAAAGAAGATGAAGTGGTCGAAAATGCAATCATTCGTATCGTAGGAAAAGATGGAACAAACGAGAAAATACATGCTAAAAAAGATGGAACATATTATCTGGAACTGAAAAAAGGAGTAGAATATGTCCTGCTGGCTAACGCCGCCGGATATTTGAACCAGAAACAAAATATTTCAACTCCAGAAGATGAAAAAAACGAAACTTTTTATGCCGACTTTTACCTGGCTTCCATCACCAAGCCGGTATTGATAGAAAATATATTTTACGATTTCAATAAAGCCAGTTTACGTAAGGAATCTCAAAAAGCATTGGACGAGATGATTGAACTTTTAAATGATAACCCGAATGTCACAATAGAATTGATGTCACATACAGACCGCGTTGGTTCCGATAAATACAATCAGGATCTTTCGCAACGAAGGGCGCAATCGGTCGTAGACTACCTGATCAAAGGAGGTATTGAAAAGGAAAGGCTGACGGCTGTCGGATATGGAAAAAACCAACCTAAAACGATAACCAAAAATATCGCAAAAAAATACGATTTCCTGCAGGAGGGAACTGTATTGACAGAGGAATTTATTTTGACATTGACTCCCGAACAACAGGAAGTTGCAGACCAAATCAACAGGCGGACGGAATTTAAAGTTTTACGGACAAATTACAGATTGTTTTAATTGTTTTTTTACAATAAAATTTTACCTTTGTAAAAGACTGTATAATAAAGATAAATTATGAAAGATAACTATTGTGTAATTATGGGAGGTGGAATCGGCAGCCGCTTTTGGCCTTCCAGCAGAGAGTCAATGCCAAAACAATTTTTGGATTTTTTCGGTACGGGAAAATCTTTACTCCAACAAACCTTTGATCGTTTCAAACAATTGATTCCGGTGGAAAATATATACATTGCAACCAATGAAGTATATGCCCACCTGGTAAAACAGCAATTGCCGGAAATTACGGACAAACAAATCTTGTTGGAACCAACCCGTAGAAATACCGCTCCGTGCATTGCTTACGCCACTTACCGGATTTACTCCGTCAATCCGAATGCAAATATTGTCGTCACTCCTTCAGATCACCTGATCCTACAGGAAAATAATTTCCTCAACAACATTCAAACAGGATTAGATTTCGTAAGACAAAACAAAGCTCTCCTCACCATTGGAATCAAACCCAGTCGTCCGGAAACAGGATATGGTTACATCCAATCGGAAGAAGAAAGTGGAGACAAAATCCAAAAAGTAAAAGCTTTCACAGAAAAACCTAATTATGAATTGGCCAAAATTTTCTTTGAAAGCGGTGAATTTTACTGGAATTCCGGTATTTTCATCTGGAATGTAAAATCCATTATGGAAGCATTCCACAAATATCTTCCGGACATAACCACCCGTTTCGACAACGGAATTGATCAATTCAACACCGAATCGGAACAGGAATTTATCAATGACCAATATCCACAATGCCAAAACATATCCATAGACTATGGCATTATGGAGAAAGCCGACAACGTTTACTTCATAACAGCAACTTTCGTCTGGTCTGATTTAGGAACATGGGGAGCGTTGTATGAAATCTCTGAAAAAGATGACAATGGAAACGCTAGCTTGAAATGCAAATCAATTTTCTATGAAAGTAATGACAATATGGTTACGCTTTCCAATGGAAAATTGGCTGTCATTCAAGGAATAAATGACTGTATCATAGCAGAATCAGACAATGTACTGCTCATATGTAAAAAATCGGAAGAACAAAGAATCAAAAATTTTGTCACAGACGCAGGTATGAAATTCGGGAGGGAATTCGTATAACACTCCGCAAAAGATATCATATTGACGATAAGTATGGATAAAGCACCTGCTTGTCGTCAATATTGAACGACTTTGGGTTTCTAGATAATCTCTATATCAAACCGATCTAAAAGTCCAAGCACCTCCGGATAGGAAAATTTAGTCTTTGTCATTCTATTTGCATCCGGATTAATGGAAAAACCGAAAGCCGTATGAAAATCAGCTTTTGACAAATTATTCGCTTCAAATAAACTCCGGGAAAGATTACATTTATGAAAAACCGACTCACTCAAATCACATTCGATAAAACTGGCTTCCTGGATAGCACAATCATGAAATATTGTTTTCTTCATGTTCATCTTCAAAAATGAAGTATAATCCAACTGGCATTTATCAAAACCGACAGAAAATAAGAATTCCTGACAAACACTGAAGTCAATTCCAATCAACTTACAATTATTAAATCTGACATTCTTCAATCCTGTCTTTTTCAAGATCACATTACTCAGATTACAATCATCGAAACTACAATCAATAAAATCGATTCCGGATAGAATGCCATTTGAAAAATTACATTTCGAAAAACGGCAAAGGGAATATTCCCTGCCTTGTAATTCCATTCCGGAAGAATCTATTTTTTCAAATTCTTTCCTGAGAAAAATTCCATTTTCCATCCGGCAAATATAATGATAAATTAGAAATGAAAACAAGAGAATCATTTGAAAAAGTAATATCTTTGTCAAAATTGTAATCCGGATTTAATATTAATCGTAATAAAAACAAAATGAAGAAGTTAGTATCACTCATTGCACTTATTGCATTTGTATTTTCGATCCACGCCCAGTCTGACAACTACAAATCAGGCGCTTTACTCTGGAAAATTTCCGGAAAAGATTTGAAAAGGCCCTCTTACCTGTTGGGGACATTCCATCTGAAATCAGGAGATTACCTCGACAGCATACCCGGTGCGAGAACTTCTCTGGAGGCCTCGGAACAAGTGATCGGAGAAATCGAGATGAACAATATAATGTCGGATGCGATGTTGATGCAGTAAAAAATGATGATGCCGGCAGATACGACCTACAACATGCTATACAATGATTCTGATTATCAGACGGTGAACAAAGGTTTATCAGCGATTTTCGGAACAGGCCTGGAGCAACTCGGAAAACTAAAGCCTTCCGGGATACAAATGTTGTATTTACAAATCTTAATCTCGAAATATTATCCGGAACTTAACCCGATGAATCTGCTGGATATTTATATCCAGAAAGAAGCAACAGAAAAGCAAAAACCTACGATCGGACTTGAGTCTGTGGAAGCCCAGTGCTCTTTCCTGTTCGAATCCTCTTCTTTAAAGCGTCAGTCCGAATTGTTGCTCTGTAATATCAAATCTTCCGAAGGAAAAAATACGCTGGATGAAATGAAAATTCTTCTGGACAGGATGGAAAGCATTTATAATCAAGGTGCCCTGAATGAACTATTTAAAATATATGTTTCCGACACTTCTAATCCCTGTCCCAGTACTCCTGAAGAGTTGAACATTATCAATAAAAACAGAAATGATGCATGGATGAAGAAACTTCCGGAATTGATGAGAAACAACGCGTCGTTTATTGCCGTCGGCGCCCTTCACCTTGCCGGAGAAGATGGATTATTGAATCAACTGGAAATAGCCGGATATCAAGTGGAAGCTGTTAAAGATTGAAATGATTCACAGACGTAACCAGCTTGATTACAGGTATTTATCTTTCGTTCTTTAATTTTTCCGCCGAAGGAGGTATATTCTCTAAATCCGCTCCCCATGCTTTGTTCGCTTTATCTCCCATTATTAACACCAACTTCGCCCCGTTGGCAATATCTTCATGGGAAAACCAAGGTTTATTCCATGTTTTTCCATTCAATGTAGCTGATTGGATGTACTTATTTTCATCCGAACAATATTGCGCTTCGATTTCGAAAATGTTCCCATTACCAAGTTTCATTTTGATATACGGAAAAACCGGACTACCGATATTGTAGGTTGGTGAACCTGGTGTTACCGGATAAAATCCCATAGAAGAGAAAATGACGAAAGCCGACATACCTCCTCCATCCTCATCTCCGGGAACACCCATCAGATCATTACGAAACCATTCTTTCAACAGCGAACGGATTCGTTTTTGTGTTTTCCAAGGTTGTCCCGCATAGTTATACAGGTAAGGTATATGCAACGACGGTTCATTGGCCATAGAGAACTGACCTACATTCCCGGTATGATCGGGCAATTGAGCATAAAATTCATATTTGTTTTTTCCCAAAGATTCCTGATAAGTTTGGTCCAGATTCCGGATGAATTTTTCCGTCGATCCCATCAATGCAATTAAATCAGCAGGATTGTGAGGAACATCCCAACGATAAGTCCATGCATTGTTCTCACCGTAATATTCTCTGGCTCCGGGACCCCCTGAGAATTTGTAATCGAATGGTTCTATAAACTTCCCCTCTTTGTCTTTGGGATGAAAAAACGCCGTTTCAGGATGATATAGATTTCGGTAATTATAAGACATTTCCAGGAAACGCGTATGCTCTTCTTCTTTAGCTAATTCTTTGGCAATCAACGAGAGACACCAATGATCATAAGATGTACCCAAAGTAACGGCGACAGGCTGTCGTTTCTCCCAGGAATTGGTTTCCTTGACATATTCCTTTTCTCCCGGTTTCAGTGCCGGAAAATATCCTTTTTCCTGATAAAACAGATCCAGTTCCGTATTGGGAACCCGTTTCCAGGGCAACAAAGACTTTTCCGTCAGGGCGCCTTTACAAGCGTTGTAAGCAGCTTCCAGATCGAATCCCCGGAGTCCTTTACAATAAGCATCCCAAACAACAGCGACAGCATGGTTTCCATTCATACGGTGACTATCACCGGTGATTTCCGGGAAAGTCGGCATCCATCCTTCCTTTGTTTGCTGCGCCATACGAATATAAGAGTGAATCATATTGATTTCCTGTTCCGGTTCAATCAATATACGCAAAGGATGGGCGGCGCGGTAAGTATCCCAAATCCAGTCATCGGTATAAAAATCTTTTCCCTCGTCATTATGGACTTGCTGATCGGTTGCGCTGTAATAACGACCATCCTCCGAAATATTAATCATACGCTCGTAAACCCGGTAAAGAGAAGTATAAAATATGGTTTTGGAATCATCACAACCGCCTTTAACTTCAATTTTAGCCAATGTTTCATTCCATATATCACGACCTTTCGCCGCAATTTCATCGACGCTGTAAGTATTGATTTCCCTTTTCAGATTTTTTTCGGCCTGTTCACTATCTATAAATGAAATTCCGTACCTGAGGTTGATTTGTTTTGAATTGAAGTTTAGTGCCAAAGCTTCGTTTGCGCCTTCCCGAAGCACCAGAAAATCATCAATATTTTCAATCGTCTGTTCGGTTTCCAGATAGATATATATTTTAGCAGGCCCACCATTGATCATCTGGTAACCGGCAATT
>JAVBSK010000224.1:0-7394 GCA_031556755.1 Bacteroidales bacterium
CAGAGAGAGGTTTTTATAACGAAGGGTTATTCCAAAACCACCCGTTAATTTAGGATTGGCGCTTCCCAGGTAAACTACATCCAATTCATCGATACTTCCATCATGATTGGTATCTTCATAAATAGCATCTCCACCCCTGAACTGATACGCATTTGATTGACCATACCTGAAATACATCGGTTTGGGAACTCCATCTTTATCAGTCATTACATTTCCTTTCGGATCGCGGGCGACAGGTGCATTTTCCTGTTCTCCCGGAATATAGTTATTGTACGCATAAACACCTTTGTATTTATATCCGTAGAATGATCCTAAGGGATTACCTACGACAATACTGCGCAAATATTCTCCGTTTTTCGCCATATCCCCTTTCTGAGGATTAATCTTGTCCGAAAGTTCCTGTATTGTATTGGAATAGTTCGCAAAGTTCAATAACAGGTCCATTGAGAAATTCCCGGCTTTAACAATTGAAGGAGCGCGCATATTAAATTCCCAACCATTATTATCCATTATCCCGACATTTTCATAGTCCAACTTGGAAAATCCGGAAGAGGAAGGCATGGAAAGATTTTCCTGCAGAATATCGGAAGTTCTCTTAAAGTAATAGTTGAAGTCGGCAACAAGTCTTCCGTCAAATATGCTCAGGTCAAGTCCTATATTGGTTTGCATGGTTTTTTCCCATCGCAGGTTGGGAATCTGCAACCCGGAGGAATGAATCGCTTTCATATCCATATAATTATTATCATAATAATTGAATCGGGATCTGTATAAATTGTCTTTTTTCGGCTGATTACCTGAAAGCCCCCAGCTGGGACGTAAAGCAAGCAAATCGATAAATTTCAACCCTTTCATGAATGATTCATCCGAGATAATCCATTTTAACGAAACACCGGGAAAATATCCTACCCGTCTGCTGCGTCCAAAGCGGGAACTTACATCTCTGCGCAATGTGAAATCCAGGACATAACGTCCTAAGTAGGCATAGTGCATCGTACCCAATATTCCATACGAACGGGATTCGGACGAATTGGAATAATTCTTCTTGGGATAACCGGAATTAATTGATTCGATACCGGAAGAAGCTCCCCATTTAGCTTCCATCTCCTGCGACAATCCCCTTCCTATACTTGTTTGCACCGAAGCGTACAACAATAACGAATGGTTTTCCGGTAATGTCGGTTTCCATGTCAGGTTATTATCCAATTGTATATTTGTACTTTCCTGGTCTCCACTGAATGATTTGTTGATTTCATCGTCCGAATAAGCCGCACCTGAAATTTCTTTCGGATAAAAACGGGAAGTATGAGTGTCATTAACATCCAATGCCACAGTTGATTTGAATCTCAACATCTGTTTTTCCGGATCCAGGATATCATATTGTAATCTGAAAATAGGAACAACCCGGTAAGTACGATCATTATACTTAGCTAAATTAGCCATAGCCACCGGATTAACCATGTCTCTCTGCGAAGCATGAAAGTTTTCGGAAGCCGTTCCCCTGTTTATATTAAAGTAATTATCGGTATAATTGCCATATTTATCACGGGCGTATACCGGAATGTTCGGCATTTTCTTCGCAGCTAGTTCCAGGATATTACTGTCATAGTTTTTATCATTGTCTGTATAAGTATATGCCAGTTCACCGGAAAAAAGTAATCTGCTCGAAAGTTTGTATCTCAAATCTATACGGGTGGAAAAACGTTCCAGTTGCTGTCCGACCACAATACCGCTTTCATCGAGATATCCCATTGAGACGTAATAGTCTCCTCTTTCTCCTCCACCCGACAAAGATATGTTATGGTCTTTTTTCCATGCGGTCTGGGTGAGTTCGGATACCCAATCGGTATTGTTATTGTAGTTCCAGAAGAAATCCGAACCATCGTTTACATAATTATATTCTTTTATATTTCCTTTTTCATCATCCAGATTCGGATTCAGATAGGCCTCTTTCATCATCATAGTATATTCATCACCCGAAAGCAATGGAATAGGGTCAGGCATATATGCTGCAGTCAAACGGAACGAATATTGCAATTTAGGTTTACCCATTGCTCCTTTTTTCGTATTGATCTGCAACACTCCGTTGGCTCCTTTGGAGCCCCAGATAGCGGTAGAAGCGGCATCTTTCAGGATAACAATATCCAATATGTCATCTGGATTTACATTCAACAGGTCGGCATATTGTTCTTCTCGGGCTGAAACAAAATCAAAGTCAGAAGCTATATTCGTTTCGAAAGGGATACCATTCACAACGATCAAGGGTTGTGAACTGTTATTGATGGACGTATTTCCACGAATACGCATGGACATTCCCGAACCGGGAGCTCCTGAATTCGATACAATATCCAATCCACTGACACGACCCTGCAAGGCGTCTTCAACAGAAGAAACCTGTATTCCCTCGAAATCTTTGGAATCGATCCGTTGCATGGCTACGGAAATTTCACGGGTAGGAATGTTTAATCCTCCGGTGTTGATTACTTTTTGAGCTACAATCTCTACTTCAGACAACATTTTGGAATCCGCCTCCAATTTAATATCAAAAACGGTGCGATCTCCAATTTTCAACTCTTTTTTCTGATATCCCAAATAACTAAAAACCAGCTTATTGTCTTTACTCTTTGCATTCAGGACAAAATCTCCGTCCAGGTTAGTATTGGTTCCCCCCACCACACGGTTATTCTTATCTACCTCTGTAATCAAAACCGAAATTAACGGTTCTTTTTCATCTGTTATTTTACCCCTCAATGTCAATGTGTTTTGTGCGAAAACGCCCACAGGCAACAAACAGAAAAGGCAAAATAAAAACCGAAACGTTTTTTGTATTATATTAATTTGCATAATGATACTTTATTCTCTTATTCATTAATAGTAAGCACATTATTTATCTGGCAAACAACAGCTCGTGAGTTGGTCGCAATATTGCTATTCAGGAAACGATATTGATGAGTGATCGTATTTTCCGTTCCCTGAACCGAACGAGCCTTTTCTTGTCCGGATTTATCCCGGATAATCAATGTTTCGCCTTGCTTACCGATTTCAATTTCATTGAATTCCTTTACATCGACATTGTTTCTGCGAATTGTTCTTTTTGCAGAAGTAGTATGTGTGATCCAACCGGTATATTTATCCCTGTCTTTGTTATTATAATATTGTTTTGTAAACACCGCTCCGTCCACAAAATGATTTTTCAGGAATAAAATGACTTTTTTTATTTCCCGCACCTGGTCGTTAAAGTTACCCATTGCCTGGATCTCTTCAACTGTTTTATATAAACCATTCTCTTCGGCTTTTAACATTGCATCGTCGGTCGGTACTAAAATAGTATAATCATATAATCCTAAAAACGGGACGGCATAGTCAATTCCGTCAGAGAGAGAAAATATAGGAGGAACATATTCCTGTTGTATCGGTTTGGCGGTAACAAGTGTATTGAATGGATTTTGTGTTATTATTAATTGATTTTCCTTGTCTCGTTTAGTGGAATCGATAACGGCCCCATTCGGGAAAAATGTCTTATCCGGATTATTGTATAATTCCAGCATTTCATAGAATTTTCCACATTCAGGGTGTTGCATTCCGTATCCTAAAGGAGAAGTTAAGGAATGTTCAATCCGTTTATCAATAAAATAAACTTTACCGTTTTTTATATGATTATTATCAACGAAAGCTTCAACCACATTGACATAAGTTCCTTTTTCGATATTCCCCGCGCCTTGCAGTTTCATTTGCCTGCCTTCCCTGATGATTCGGATGTAGGCGCCTCCTTTGGTTTGTACATAGGTTTGTCCTTCGTCAATTTCGCCTACTACGATGTGATGATCCATCACATCCTGCAAGCGGTTCTGTATCGTCAGAAGTGTTGCATTTTTGGAATCGTTGAAATTGGGTTTGGCCGGAGCTCCGATTGAATCACCATTCATATTGCAGTAAATAAAATTTACACCTTTCATGGTTTCGTCATATTTGAACTTCATCAACCGTTTGATTGTCGTGTTGCTCGTTTGCGAAAGCGGATCCGGATAATCAAGGAAAGCGTCATCATACGGAATGAATAGTGTAAACTTGTTCTCAAGGGAAGTCAGGTAATAATTATATTTCAAAGCAGCATTATTATAACTTTGATTGATGAGCCAGTTTGTAATTTTTGTGTTAGGATTGTTCATTATCGGGGCGACAACGGTACTGAAGTCGCGTGGAGCGACTACCCGGTTCATTGTATATACCAATCCGTTCCTGCAGACAGTCGACATCTTTACATCGTCCGTATAATTAAATGCAGGAAACATCAAATCTCCCTGAGCGTCATCTACGATATCTTTTAGTAGTGAAGGATAAGAATTTATGAAAGAGTTTTTCATGTGAGTTCTTACAAACTTCACGACAATATCGTTGGGTACATTTTTCCAATTACCATAATCTTTCAAATAACTACTCGACAAATACTCGTTCATAGCCCTGTCGGTAGGAATAAACATGACGGGCATATCCGACGGAACTCCTCCGGCAGATGATTCTTTGGCTTGTTCTCCGTTTTTGGAAGGAGAAAAAGGCAAGGGATCCACCTTAAATTCATTTCCGTAATTGTCGATAATCACCCTGTTGGGAGTGTCGAAGAAATCAATATAAAATACGGAATCTGTCACCTCCGGTTTTAGTTCTCTTAAGGCAAGGGTTGTAGCCCGATCATAAACAGGTTCACAAAAGCGCTCCAACAATTCCCGGAATATACTGACATCTTCCATGTCCCGAATCGTTTCATACATATTTTTAGGAGGCAAAACTACTTTATTCAACACGTGAATGTAACCGTTCATGCCTCTGATGTCTTTGGTTGTGATTTTAGCACCAAAAATATAAGTTTCCCCTTTTTGCCTTGCAGAACCCGGAAACAATGTGTTAAAATCTTCATTAGCCATGAATTTTTTATCCAAATAAGGTTGCGTAAAATTTAATAGAGTCCATCTGCCGGGTGTCGTCAGATAAATGGATTTTCCCTGAAAGCGTTTGAATTGAGCATTATCAGGATAGATGTTGGTATACGGTATGGTATCTGTTGATAAAAACGTAGTATATCTTCGCAGACAATTTCCTTCTGTCGGAGCTCCTTCTGAGCCTTTCGAACTTCCTAAGGCGGATTCGACATATGCATTTTCCAGGGTATAATAGCTAAGGAATATTTTTATTAATGTATTGGACATGTCCTTTACACTTTTAATCCCATACGGATTATTTTGAAAAAATTGTTCAAAAGCATCGTCCGTAGGAACAAACAACGTCCGGCTTCCGGTTCTGTTCAGGATTTCAATGTAAGCAGAATCGGTATGTTGAAGCATTTCTACATAAACATCGAAACGATTATCGCCTTTTAAAATGGCATACAAAGATCTTCCATCCACATTTACGGGATCCTTTTCGAGAAAAATGTACTCATCGTTACAACTAAAAGTTGTTACTGACAGAATAAAAAAGAGAATAAATTTAATAATTGTTCGCGTATTCATAGTATGCGATATTAGATTTTTTAGTTTGATGAACTAAAAACACTAAAAGAATCCGGATACTGAGTTTTCATACTCAGCATCCGGAAAGTTTATTAAGTATTATTTTATAACCACTTTGAATGTTTCCATATTGACTTTAACAATATAGAATCCTGGGGTAGCGAGAGAGAATTGTTTTTCTGTTGTTTGTTTTACCAATGTTCCGCTGAATGAGTAAACGGAAATTGAACAAACAGCATCAGAAGAAGCCACGGTAACATTTTTATTTTCAACAAATACAAAAGATTTTTTTATTGAAGCAGAAGGTTTCATTGAAGCAGGAACGTCTTTTTCCACGGTTCTGATAATGAATAACTGGTTTCCGCCGGGGACAGTACTACCGCTATATACACCAGGAGTTTGCCCAACAGTGTAGAGGTTCATGTGATCCATGTAGAATGTTTTAGTTTCTTCTCCGTCAATATATTCGGGAAGTACATTCATATTACCGATACCAAAAGCTTTCGAAGCTCTTCCATACTCGTCGATCACATATTTATTGAAAACCAGCGATAGCTGTTGTTTTAACTCATTGTCTGAAGTGTTGGAAGCTGTCGTAAGGAAAGTTCTTGCATATGCTTCTTTTTCTTCTCTTGTTCCTGTCGGAAGAGACCATTTCCCGATCGTCAGATATTTACCTGTCAGGCGATTTTTGATGTAGTATTTATTGGTTCCGGAAATCGGCATAAACTTCCATTGAGCCGACTCGTCTTCCAGATCATACAGGTTGAGGATGATAGAACCATCTTCGGCATCTGCCACGCGAGTGTTTTTCAGCTCTTCGGCTTCCGTTTTCGTCAGGTTTTCAGGTCTGAGTGTATAGTACATCTCTTCGTCTGCATCAGGAATGAATTTACCATCATTCGTCGCAGCCGCAAAATCATTTAAATCCTGGTCTGAAAGAAGTACCCAGTTGTTAGTCTCAGCTGTTTTACCGGCATCCCAAACTGAAACCCGGAGATCTGCATCCGCATTTTTTTCCTGATCGGAACCATTCAATCCCCGACCATTGGATGAAAAGTTAAAACCAAGATAATAGGGTTGTTTTTCGAAGTAAGGAACATCCGGGAATCCTTTCATTCCTATTGTAACCTTCGCTCTTTCCTTTGCAAAAGTCAAATCGGAACGGTTTTCCTCAATAGCGCCCATTTTAACTAAACCATGTTTACCTCCATCGCCTGGTTCTCCGACAAATTTAATGTATTCATTAGTCGCTTTATTTTTAAGACGATATACTTTCGTTTCTTTATTCAATTCAACATACCATTTGTAAGCGTCATTTTCAGGTTTTTTAATATTCTCCTCATTCATGGTTCTAAGAACCAAAGAGTCGGCAGTTTGCATCAAATAACGGGTTCTGAAACCTCTGTCTCCTTGTATATTTTTAATATAATACACTTGATCATCAACAGGAGAGAATGGAACTTTTGCCGCTTCTATTCCCGCTTCCCAATTGGAGAATTCATTTTCAGTAAGAAACCACCAGTATTGATTCTGTCCAGTATCTGCATTACCCTTATAATCCCATGTGCCGATTCCTCTGTCCAAACCATAGGCATCCAATACCTGAGTTTTCACTGATTCGGTTCCTACTGCAACGACCGAATAACCTTGGATTTTAAATGAAATATCATCGTTACCTATTTCCGTCATTGTTTTTGAAGGACGAAACTCGAAATAATAACGATTAATTTCGTCATTGTTTAAAGGAGCCGAGCAGATTCCGTCTATTATATGGGCTTTTGCCGCGGCATCTGCAGGATCCGGAGTATAAGCTCCGATATACTTCCAATAATTCTTTGAATCTACATTCTGGATCATATATCCCTTATCCTGGACATATTGGATTTT
>JAVBSK010000039.1:0-6872 GCA_031556755.1 Bacteroidales bacterium
ATATTTCACTGTACAAAACTTAGCTTATTTTATGGCATCAGGATATCGAGGAATAAATCCTGAAGCTCGTATGACAAGCGGAGAATACGGATCTTCTCTGGTTGGTGGATATCAACGCGGGGGGTTCCCTGTGCAGCGTACTTTCACGTTAGGGTTTGACATAACATTCTAAAATCAGATAATAATGAAAAAGTTAATATATATAGCAGCATTAACAGCTTTGGCATTTACTGTGGTAAGCTGTATGGATAACGATCCGATTTCTACTGTGGATAAGAAAAAGTTCTTCAAAACTCCGGATGACCTGAAAGCCGCATTGGTGGGTTGTTATAACGGATTGCAAGGACCGATGTATTATGAATGGCAACTAACGGAATTGCGTACGGATAATTCACGTATCAGAACAACAAGTTCTACTTCATCAAATACGATTGCTTTGCTTCAGTTTGACAGAGCAATGATTGGTTCCGACCACGAACGGGTGTACAATTATTGGGTAGCTTCGTATGCAACCATCGGTCGCTGTAATGACGTATTGGCAGACGAAAATATATACATCATCAAAGATGAGCTTGTTCGTCAACAAACAAAAGGACAGGCGCAATTCTTACGTGCATATAATTATTTCAATTTAGTCCGGTTGTTCGGCCCTGTAATCAAAGTCGATAAACCGATATCTGCTGCAGAGGCTAAAAAATTGTCACGTCTTACCACCGATGAAATTTACACTTTTATCGAAGATGATTTGAAATTGGCCATAGATTCATTGCCTGCTCAATATTCGGACAACGGAGATAAAGGTCGTGTCACTAAATGGGCGGCTAAAGCGATGTTAGCTAAAGTATATCTCACACAACAGAAGTATGGAGAAGCTGAACGTATTCTTGCAGAATTAGTTGACGGTGTCGGAGGAAGCGCTTATACTTTCTCTATAAAAGATATTTCTTATGATCAGATTTTCAGTGAGGATAATGAAATGAATCCTGAAATATTATTTACAGTACGATACAAGTCTGGCGGTTTTGGATTGGGTAGCCCGTTTGGAAATCAATTTGCGCCATCCAGCAGTGGTACTTGTGTAATTAACGGAGATGGGGATGAATATAATTACCCATCGAGAGATGTTGCAAAAGCATTTACCGAAACATATCGGGATGCTGATGGAGATATCATTGTAAGGAACGGATTGGTAAATCCATATACTGATAATCGTAAAGATGTTACGATGAGAGAGTACTACACTAACCCCAATATCTCTAATCCTAAAGTAGATCGTCAGTATTGTTGTAAATATATTTCTCAGGTAGATCAAAAATATGACGGAGAACGTGATTGGCCGGTACTTCGTTGGTCGGATGTGATATTGATGTACGCTGAAGTATTGAATGAAATCAATGGTCCTTCTCAAAAAGTATATGACCTGATTAACCAGACAAGAACAAGAGCCGGTTATAGCATTACAGTGGAAGATAAGTTGGTAAACTATGAATATGTAGGACAAGCCATAACTAAAAATATGGTTCGTTTGGAAATTGAATTGGAACGTCGTCGTGAATTTGCTTTTGAAAATCAACGCTGGTTTGATTTGGTAAGGACCAATCGTGCAGTTGAAGTAATGAACAAACACTATATGACAGAACCGAATGAACCAAGCGCTACCGTTCCATTGTATTATGAAGACATCAATAGCGGAGTTCCTACTCTGGATTCAAAATATTTGATTTTGCCAATCCCTCAAAAAGAAAGAGACGTAAATCCGAATATCAGTCAAAATCCGGGCTATTAAACTGAATTAAAAACTAAAAATTAAGAAAATGAAACATTCATATAATATAATCAAGTCGGTTTTTACAATTACATTGTTAAGTGTATTGATTACTGCCTGCAATGAAGACATCCCATCTTTTGTGGAAGAAACAGAACCGCCTGTAGTAACTGCAATATTTCCAGAGTCAGGATATGTAAGTGACGAAGTTTCTATAGAAGGACAAAATCTGCAAATGATAGATAGTGTTTGGATTGGTGGCGGATTAGCTAAAATCAAATACAAACTTTCAAACGAAAAGATGATTGTATCTGTATCAAACGAAAGCAAAACGGGTGTAATCAAAATAAAAGGGAAAAATGGAGAAGCTCAAAGTTCCGGAAATTTTACTTATCTGTATGCTACCCCGGACATCCAACATAGTCCGGTAGAAGGAGAAATCGGATATGAAGTGGAGATTACAGGTGATTTCGTTGATTATGTGAGCAAAGTCCTGATTGGGGTGAATAGAAAAGAAGCTCCTATCGTTTATCAAAGTCGTCGTGATATGAGAGTCATCGTACCTGTTGAAACTGATTTGACAGAAGTTCCCATCGTCTATGTTTATGAAGATGAAACCGGAGAAAAAGAGATAAGCTCTCCAACCGAGTTTAAAATCATTGCTAAAATTCCTATTGTTTCAAACGGATCTCTCATTACGGCTACTACGACTGGTAGAACAGTAACATTGATTGGCGTTAATATGAAGAATATCCAGAAGGTATTTATCGAAATAGATGAAAATACTCGTTTGTATGCACGTATATTTGCAGCAAATAGTTCAAGTACATCATTCAGTTTTGAACCTCGCCAGATGGAAGAATTATCAAACATAGCAGGAAAGATCAGATATCAATACTATGGTACTGAAGAAGAAACTATTAACGATAACTTCGAATTATCTCAGGTTGATTCTGCAAATGCCAGCTATTTCTGGGAAGATGTTACTTTAACCTACCGGGATATTCGTAAATACGCGTCTTTCTTCTCTTGTGATTCCGGATCCCTGTTCTTTGGAGTGGACTTGGTTCAAAAAAATACGAATGGCAGTTTTGTAAATTCGTTAGGACTTGAAAATCAGCGCAGTACAGATATGTTATTTTATGTAAACAGTTCCGGATCAGGTTATTTGTATGGACCTCATAATACGATAGGTATACTTAAAAACTTCCAATATGTAGATCCTATGGGATTCGATACGAAAGCTGCTCAATATGGATTCGGGAATCCTGAATTAGAAGTAATAGTGAATAATAAAAGCGCTGTTTTTGAAAATACGGTTTATTATAAGGTTCTTGCTCCTGCTATTCCTGAGCAGACAGGTCTGATAGAAAAAGTATTAAATGGAGAAATTACGGAAAATACGGTGATTGATGATGCATTATTCGCAGGAATAACAGTTCCTACGAAAGGATCTGTATCGACCACGACTGATTTATTGTCTGAAAATTCTGTTGTTTGGTTCAAGCGGAAGGCGGATGGTAAAAACGGATTGATAAGAGTGAAGAAATTTTCAGATCCATTTCCTCTGAATAGTAGTTCTCATGTCATCTTTGATGTCCATTTCCAAAAATAAAATGACAAAACACACAATTGCAGCTTTTGACAGTGTTCCTCAGGAAACTCTGAAACGAATTCAATCCCAAAGAAATCATGAAAAGATTCATTTCAATATTAATTATTCTATTTCAAACGAATCATCTGTTTTCTGCCTCATATAAAGTAGCGACTGTTGCTGAATTTGATGATAAAGTGAAATTGCTTCAATCCGGTGATGAAGTCATTCTTGCCAAAGGTGTCTGGAAAGACGCTCAATTGGTTTTCTTCGGAGACGGAACCGAACAACAACCGATTACACTGAAAGTGGAAGAACCCGGACAAACTACTCTCGAAGGACAATCAAGTCTTAATCTTTATGGTAAATATTTAATTGTGGACGGATTGGTTTTCATTAACGGATATGCTCCTGGCAAAGTGGTGATTGAATTCATAAAAGGAAGTACAAAAACGGCCTACAATAGTGTGTTGAAAAACTGTGTGATTGATCATTTCAATAAACCTAACCATACTGATGAAGATCACTGGCTTGGACTTTGGGGACAACACAATACGGTTGAAAACTGCTACTTCGGCGGAAAGAAAAATCAGGGATGCACATTCGTGGTTTGGCCTAATGGGGAAGGACATAATCGAAACTATCATCAGATCCGTAATAATTATTTCGGATACCGTCCGTGCTTAAGCTCTAATGGTGGAGAAACCATACGTATCGGAACCAGTCAGGTTTATTTGGACGTTTCAGGAACGGTAGTCGAAAGTAATTATTTCGAACGTTGTAACGGAGAAGTGGAAATTATTTCTATTAAATCCTGTGAGAACCGCATCATTCATAACACATTTGTGGAATGTGAAGGAAGCGTGGTGCTTCGTCATGGAAACCGCAATGAAGTATCCGGAAATTATTTCTTTGGAAACGGACAGGAAAATACCGGTGGCGTACGCGTGATCAACGCCGGACATAAAATCTTCAATAACTATTTCTGTGGATTGAGAGGAAAAGATTTTCGTGCGCCATTCATGATCATGAATGGCGTACCTAATTCAGTACCGAATCGTTACCATCAGGTGAAAGATGTGGAAATCACATTCAATACCTGGGTGGATTGCGAACTTCCCTGGCAACTGTGCGGCGGCAGCGATGAAGAAAGAACCTATATTCCAAACAATGTATTGGTCGCCAATAATATCGTATATTGTCCGCAAGAACCGCGGTTAATTAAAGCGTTTGACAAAATCGATGACATCAAATTCAAAGATAACATTTTAGTAAGCAAGCAAGGAAATGAAGTCGGAGACGGATGCTTACAAGCCGAAGTATTGGTTTGCAAAGGGGAAGGCGATATTCCTTTGGTTTTGACGAAAAGCACAGCCTCTCTGAAAATCGCTTATGTAAAAACGGATATTGACGGAAGAACTCGTGCTATTCCTCAAACTATTGGGGCTTATGAGATAACCGGCGGACAAGCGACCCTCACTCAGGCAACTCGCAAGAACTGTGGTCCCGCATGGTATAAACCACTTGAATTAGATAATAAACCTCCGTTAATTAAGGAAAAGTAACTGACGGAGAAAATACAGGATTAAAATGAAAAAGATGAAAAAATTAAACACAAAGCCACAAAGGCACAAAGTTTTAAAGAATTCTTTATTGAAATTTCTTAGCCTCTTTGTGTTTTTGTATTTAGCAATCGGAAATTTACACGCTCAAACTAAATTAGTCAGTATCGATGCGAAAGGTCATTTAACTTACAACACCGATGCGAACGGATTTGTCATTCCCGATTTCAGCTATGCCGGTTATCATAACGGCAATAGGGAAATCCCGAATGTACTCGTAGTGAAAGAAATATCTCCTGTTTCGGGCGACAATACAGCGCATATTCAATCTGCGATAGATGCTATTGGAAAATTAAACAAAAATGAATTAGGTATTAGAGGAGCATTGTTGTTAAAGGCAGGATTGTATGAAGTGTCCGGAACCCTTTCCGTAAAACATGATGGGGTTATTATTAGAGGGGAAGGGAACGGATCTTCGGCATCCACATCGACGATTATCTACGCAAAAGGAAATTCGCCCGAACAGAGAGATGTAATTATACTTGGAAATACTTCTCAGAATAAATGGGATGTCAAAGTGTCCAACACGACGAAAAATATAACAGATGCCGTAGTACCTGTTGGCTCTATGTCGTTTTCCGTTACAAGTACGACTCCATTTCAAGTAGGAGATCCGATAGCTATTTATCATCCTTGCACACAAGCATGGGTGGAAGCGGTAGATTATGGCGGAGTTCCGTCCGGATCCGGAGAACAATGGAAGGAAGGTCAATTACCGATTATATATCACCGGTATATAACGGCTATCGCCGAAAATAAGATAACAATTGATGCTCCGTTATTTTATACACTGAATAATTCATTGGCTCAATCTCAGATTTATAAAATAAACGTAACTTCCAAACCTATTTATCAGGAAATTGGAATTGAAAATTTACGGATAGATATTGAAAGCAAAGGAGGAGAGGATGAAGCTCATGCCTGGCAAGCGATTCGTTTCAAAACTGTTGAAAATTGCTGGGCTAAAAACGTAGTAACTAAAGGTTTCGGACAATCCGGATTTATTACCGAATGTTGTACGCGAACAACCATTCAGGATTGTAAAGCCATTGATCCGGTTTCGTTTATAACAGGAGAGAGAAGATATAATTTCAATACCTATATCAATTCTCAATTGATTTTATTCAAAGACTGTTATGCAAATAATGGTCGTCACCATTATGTATCCAATGGAATGAGTTCAACATCTGGAAATGTATTTCTGAATTGTGTTTCCGATGCGACTCATAACGTCAGTGAAGGACATCGTCAATGGACACAGGGAATGCTTTACGACGGACACAAAGATATCAATCTGATTCGGACTTTTGTACTCGGACTTTATAACCGGGTGGATATGGGAACAGGACATGGATGGTCTGCGGTTCATTCCGTTTTGTGGAATTGTGATGTGACTTCTGAAGGAATCATAGGTTTACAGAAACCGCCTACAGCTCAGAATTATGCCATTGGTTGTACGGCGAAAACCATAACAGGCAAGCCCGTCAGCAGTACGGATTTTCCTCCCGGATATGTCGAATTGCAAAACAAACCCATAGCGGCAATACCATCGTTGTATCTGGCTCAATTGAACGATAGAAAACAAAGCACGGCAATTCAAAAGATAGTCTGTCAGGAAGAAGCTTTTAATTTAAGCATTGAGAACGGAAAAATAATACTGAATTTTCAAGAATCTACCGGGCAAAAGTTACTTACCGTTTACAATCTGCAAGGACGAAGATTGTTTTTTACAGAAACGAATGAATCAATCACAGAAATTCCGATGTCTGAAAGATTGATTATTTTAAGTATCGAGACTGAATCAAATAAATATGTAAAAAAGATAATGAATTAAAACCCTTAACTCCCCTAAAGGGGAAGTTTAGACTGAGAATTTTAACCACAAAGGACA
>JAVBSK010000374.1:0-4913 GCA_031556755.1 Bacteroidales bacterium
GAATTGCCTGAGCATTTTTTTATTTCAGATGTTATATTAAATGTGTGAAAATTAATATAACTAAAAAATGAACACAATGAAAAATTTTCTTTTATCATTACTTTGTTTATCAATATTCGTCCTTACAGGATGTTCAGACGATGATGAACCTGTTTATTATTATCAGAATGTGCCGGCTATTGTAAAATATCAAAATCAACAGCCTTATCTGGAAACTCCCGGAAATCTTTTTGCTGCATCAGGGTTATCCGATACCCTGAAATCAGGGGATTGCTTATGGTCCTCTTTTGTCGTTGATATGAACGGACAACCCAACCCAAACGTGCCACAGGTAAGCAGTTTATATTATCGGAAATTAGGAAAGGACTCTGTCCGCGCCGCCACGGGTAATATGCTGGACGACTACAACAGTTTCATCACTGAAGCCGTTTTATACACTTCATATGTGGATAGCGTCTTGTTTTTTGAATTCTACATATCAGGAATGACTGATAATGTTCCTGTCAATAGGGTTGAATATCCATCCTCTCCGAATTATGCTTTTGAAATCATGTACAATACAGATTCCATGATGGTCGTCAACGGGATGAATATTCCTAAACTGTATATCAAAGCCAAGCAACTTTCTACACAGGCGCCGACTTCCGTCAGGTATCGGTTCGCTTTCGACATGGCGGAATTTGTAACAAAATATGCAGATACTGCAACTAAATCAGTTCCGCTTTATTTGCATTATAAAACAGGAACAACAGGTACATCAGATGGAGACATCTATAAATCGTTCAAAACTTATCCCGTCAACTGGAAGCCTTGAAAAACGGAAGACAATGGACTGAAGTTACGAAGAGTTAAATGATTAACAAGGACCTGCAATTGCCTCGTTTCAAATCGGAATGTGGATATGAATTGAGAAAAATATTCCCTGAGATGCTTATGCAATTCTGTTCATGGAAACAATAAAAGAACTATGATATGATAGAGCGATGGAGCTGCCGAAAATAAATGAACAAGAGGCTTTCTGCCTTGAATTATTTCCGGTGAATTCTCCTTTTCTTTGGATTCTCCCAAAATAATAATGTAAATTTGCAAACTTAAATTTACTTTCAATGAATATTCAGTTATCTGTTCAAAAGGCAATTGAGGGTTTATATGGCCAACCGGTTGATGTTTCCCTGATACAATTGCAAAAAACAAAAAAAGAATTCAAGGGACATCTGACTTTAGTCGTATTTCCTTTCCTGAAAATATCGAAAAAGAATCCTGAACAAACTGCGCTGGAAATAGGAGAATGGCTCGTTAAAAAAGAATCGTCCATCGAATCTTTCAATGTAATCAAAGGATTTTTGAATCTGACTATCGCTTCGTTTTATTGGATTGGCATGTTGGAAAACATCCATGCGGATAAAAGTTTCGGAACCATCCCAACGGACGAAAACGCTCCGCTGGTTATGATTGAGTATTCTTCTCCGAATACCAATAAACCTTTACATTTGGGTCATATCCGGAACAATCTCTTGGGATACAGTTTGGCTGAAATCATGAAAGCCAATGGTTACAAAGTAGTGAAGACCAATATCGTCAATGACAGGGGAATTCACATTTGTAAATCGATGCTTGCATGGCAAAAGTCCGGCAATGGAGCGACTCCCGAATCCACAGGAAAGAAAGGAGACCATCTGATTGGAGATTATTATGTACTTTTCGATAAAGAATATAAAAAAGAATTAAATGAGTTACAAGCTCAAGGACTTTCCAAAGAGGAAGCGGAAGCGAAATCCGTATGGATGGCTGATGCACGTGAAATGCTCCGCAAATGGGAAGCGGGAGATGCTGAAACCATTGCTTTGTGGCAAAACATGAATTCCTGGGTTTATGCCGGATTCGATGAAACTTACAAACGACTCGGCGTTGATTTCGACAAAATATATTATGAGTCAGAAACCTATTTGACGGGAAAGGAACAAGTGCTGGAAGGATTAAGTAAAGGAATCTTCGAACAACAGGAAGACGGTTCCGTCTGGGCGGATTTGAGCGCTGACGGATTAGACAAAAAATTGCTGTTGCGCGCCGACGGCACTTCCGTTTATATGACACAGGATATCGGAACCGCCAAACTTCGTTTCGATGATTATCCCATCAATAAAATGGTATATGTCGTAGGAAATGAACAAAACTATCATTTTCAGGTGCTTTCTCTTTTGTTGGACAAGTTGGGTTTCGAGTTCGGGAAGGGTTTGACACATTTTTCATATGGTATGGTAGAATTGCCTGAAGGTAAGATGAAATCACGGGAAGGAACGGTCGTCGATGCCGACGATTTGATTGACGAAATGGTTTCCACAGCGAAAGAGGTCTCCAGGAAGTTGGGTAAATTAGATGGATATTCCGAAGAAGAAACCAACAGGATTTCCGAAATAGTCGGTTTAGGCGCATTGAAATATTTTATACTGAAAGTAGATCCACGGAAGAACATGACATTCAACCCGCAGGAATCAATTGATTTCAACGGGAACACCGGCCCGTTCATCCAATACACTTATGCCCGTATCCAATCTGTTTTACGCAAGGCTGCGGAACAGGGAATTTCACTTGTCTCATTGGATAAGTCTCTTATTATTACAGAAAAAGAAGAAGATTTAATCCAAAACATTAATGCCTTTCCGTCTGTTGTTAAGGAAGCTGCCGAATCATATAGCCCGGCACTGATAGCCAACTATATCTATGATTTGGTAAAAGAGTATAACCAATTCTATCACGATTATTCTATTTTGAGGGAAGCGGATAGCGCCAAAAGGAACCTGCGGCTTATCCTTTCGGAGAATACCGGAAAAATCATCAGGATAGGATTTTCTTTGTTGGGAATTGATGTTCCTGAAAGAATGTGATCTGTAAATTTGTATGATAATATCTAAACAAATAACCAAGAGTTTCGATAACCTGGAAGTACTGAAAGGGATTGATTTATCCATCAATAAAGGAGAAATCGTTTCTATTGTGGGTCCGAGCGGAGCCGGTAAAACTACTTTGTTACAAATATTGGGAACATTGGACAAACCCGATAAAGGTACTGTCTTCTATGACAGTGTAGACGTTTGTAAAATGAATGACAGGGAATTGGCATCTTTTCGCAATAAATATATCGGATTTGTTTTTCAGTTTCATCAACTGCTTCCTGAATTCACATCCCTGGAAAACGTCATGATTCCCGCACTGATAGGAAATGCGAAATTTTCAGCCGCAGAAAAACGGGCGAAAGATATCCTCGATTATTTGGGATTGACCGAACGGATATCCCACAAGCCGGCAGAACTTTCGGGAGGAGAAAAACAACGGGTTGCCGTAGCTCGTGCGTTGGTCAACAAACCCTCCGTTGTATTTGCGGATGAACCATCAGGAAGCCTGGATACTCAGAATAAAGAAGAGTTACATAAACTGTTTTTTGATCTGCGTACAGAACTGAACCAAACATTTGTAATTGTCACGCACGATGAACAATTGGCTCAGTCTACTGACCGGATTATTCACATGAAAGATGGCGTAATTTTGTAATTTCACCTGCTTTCTGACATAAATTTATTACTTTTGTACACTCAAAACAAAATATAAACATTTTAACCCTAAATAGATAAACAATGGTAAGTTACAAAGAATTAGGTCTCGTTAACAGCAAAGAGATCTTTAAAAAAGCATTCGAAGGAAAGTATGCTATTCCCGCGTTCAACTTCAATAACATGGAGCAAATGCAAGCCATTATCCAGGCTTGTGTAGAGAAGAAATCTCCGGTTATTCTTCAGGTTTCAAGCGGAGCCCGCAAGTATGCAAACCAAACTTTGCTTCGTTACATGGCGCAAGGAGCCGTAGAATATGCAAAAGAACTAGGATATAATATTCCTATTGTTCTTCACCTGGATCATGGCGATACTTTTGAATTATGTAAAAGTTGTATCGATATGGGATTTTCTTCCGTAATGATCGACGGATCTCACCATGCTTATGAAGACAATATCGCTTTGACACGTAAAGTAGTGGAATATGCTCATGCTCATGACGTAACCGTTGAAGGTGAATTGGGAGTATTGGCAGGTATCGAAGACGAAGTAGTTGCTGAACATCACACTTATACGGAACCTGATCAGGTTGAAGATTTTGTCAGCAAAACAGGCGTAGACTCTTTAGCTATCTCAATCGGAACTTCTCACGGAGCTAATAAATTCACTCCGGCACAATGTACACTTGACGCTAATGGAATTCTGGTTCCCCCTCCTTTGCGTTTCGATATCCTGGAAGAAATCGAAAAAAGAATCCCCGGATTCCCTATCGTATTGCACGGAGCTTCTTCTGTTCCTCAGGATAAAGTGGCTATCATCAATAAATATGGCGGAGCATTGAAAGATGCAATCGGTATCCCTGAAGAACAATTACGTAAAGCTGCTTCTTCTGCTGTTTGTAAAATCAATATTGACTCTGACGGACGTTTGGCGATGACTGCTGCCATTCGTGAAGTGTTTGCTACTCAACCGGCAGAATTTGACCCCAGAAAATATTTGGGACCTGCTCGTGACAGTTTGAAACAACTTTACATGCACAAAGTAGAAAATGTATTGGGTAGTGCAGGAAAAGCCTGATAACATTTTGATTAAATTATAAAACTTACCTCCGGAGATATTTCGGGGGTATTTTTTTAGTTAATTAACGAGAGTCCGACATAAGCAATAGACCGGAGGTCTTGAATATCAAATCAGTTTCGCAACAGCTTTGCTCAGACTTAGCAAACGAGAATTTTGGCTATCGCGTTCGGAGAACGCCTCCCATGTAAGCAGTAGCTCTAAGCTACTGTATTTGATAGACTGCCTCTACTGGATATTAGCTTCCATCGGAAGCGTCTTTAGATACTTGCTCAGGTGAGATAGGAT
>JAVBSK010000339.1:0-8327 GCA_031556755.1 Bacteroidales bacterium
TTATTAGTGTGTGTGTTTGTGTGTGTTGTTTAATTACACTGCAAATGTAGGGTTGAATCACTAACCTTTCAAGAAAATGTTCCGATAAATACAATTACTTATGATTCGTTAACATTTAATCTGAAAATAGCGGTTGATTTAAAGAAATATTATATAAAATGGCTTAAAGTTTATAACTTTACGAGTTGGGACGAAAGGCGCTGAGAGAAATAATATCAAACTATTTGTATGAGGCTGTATTCCGTGTACTTTTGATACAACTTCGTCTCTACGGACTTCTGTTTATACTTGCAGAGAGTTTTGTAAAGCTACCCCGAAGATGGATTTCTGAACTAATGGGTATAAGCACCTCTCCAGAATTTTTTTGATGGATAGAAATTCTTTTTTTCGTGTATTCACGTATAGATTATGATATGGAATATGAAAACATAGAATGCTAAGTCAGCAGCGAGAAATATGCATTACAAACGCTGCTGAGCATAAGTGCCACGAATGAGTTGACTGACAATTAAAAAGGAGAAGATGCGCTTAAAATATATCTTCTCCTTTCTAAAATATATTGAAAATAATTTCGTCTGTTCGGAAAAATTGTATTTCGTTATTTTTTAAGCGACAGAGGAAATAATCTGGATAGGTTATACTATTTTAACTAAAGTGAATATGATATTAGCAGATTAATATATTTGGTATTACTACAATGTAACTCCTGTTTTGAATATGGCGATTTCCTTGAAACCGGTCTCCTCATGTTTCAGGTATTTTCCGTTGGCCGTATCTACGATGAAAGCAATGAAGCGATCCAATAACTGATCCATATTTTCCCCTTCGAGCAAAGTTCCGGCATTGAAATCAATCCAGTTTTGTTTGAAATTAAACAAATTAGAATTGGTAGAAATCTTCATGGTAGGAACAAAACTTCCGAAAGGAGTTCCGCGTCCTGTTGTGAATAACACCAGTTGACAACCTGAGAGCGCCAGAGATGATGCAGCAACCAAATCATTTCCGGGAGCGTTCAGTAAGTTCAGGCCTTTCTTCCGGATAGGTTGACAATAATCCAATACATCCACTACTTCAGCATTTCCTCCCTTTTGCGTACAACCTAAGGATTTATCCTCCAAAGTGGTGATTCCTCCGGCTTTGTTTCCTGGAGAAGGATTTTCATAAATCGGTTGATCGAACTTGCGAAAATATTCCTTGAAATTATTGATCAGGCCGACTGTACGGTTAAAAACATCTGTATTGATGGCTCTGTTCATCAGGATGGTTTCTGCGCCGAACATTTCGGGAACTTCCGTCAAGATAGTAGAACCTTCCTGTGCAATCAGCCAGTCAGAAAAACGTCCCACCAAAGGATTGGCCGTAATCCCGGAAAATCCATCGCTACCTCCACATTTCAAACCGACTTTCAGGGACGATAAAGGCAATTCTTCCCGTTTATCCGCTTTCATGCGCTCTACTAACTCTTTCATCAGTTGAAAGCCTGTTTCCACTTCATCTTCCACTTCTTGTGAAATCAGGAAACGGACACGACTTTCATCCCATTCTCCCATCACCTTTTTGAATGCGGATTGTTGATTGTTCTCACATCCGAGGCTAAGCACCAGGACTCCTCCTGCATTTGGGTGTTTGGTCAATGCCGCCAGGGCTTTCTGCGTATTGACATGATCGTCTCCCAACTGGGAACATCCGTAACTGTGGGTATATACCCTTACATCGTCAATGTGAGATATGTCCAGTTCCGATTTAACCCTATTGATAATCATTTGGGCTTGTCCGTTCACACAACCCACGGTCGGGACAATCCATAATTCATTTCGTATGCCTACATCTTCGTTGTAACGTTTATAAGCATTGATTTTCAAATCGCTTTGAGGAATATCCAATACCGATTTCACAGGGTGATAAGCATATTGCAAGTTGTCATGCAGATTGGTTTTCACATTGTGAGTATGTACATGTTCTCCGGCCTGAATATCTTGCGTAGCATGTCCGATAGGATATCCATATTTAATGATATTCTCGTCCATATGGATTAATTGTACGGCAAATTTATGTCCTGTTTCGATTGTATTCAGGATATTTACTTCATTGCCGTCAATGTTCAGAATATCTCCCGGTTGAAGTGTTGTCAAAGCGACGCAGACATTGTCTGTCGGATTTATTTTCAAAAATCTATTCATATATTATAGTTGACAAGTTGACGAATTGACAAATTGACGGATACCGTAACTCCCTGTAAATTCGTTTAACTCCTTAAAAATATTTTGTAATTTAGTCCGATAATCTTAATTAAAAGCCAAAACGAATGGATATGTTATAAGCTAACAAATTTTGAGATAATAAGTTAACAAGTAAGCTACAAATTAAAGCTTGTTAACTTATAAGCCCGTCAACTTATTTACTGTATCAGTTCTTGTTTCAATTTTTCAATTATCTCGTCATATTCGATCTCTGACAAATACACTTTTTGCGGATTCATCGTAAAAGTTCCTCCGAAATCCGGACTATCCACATATTTGGGTGCCAGATGAATGTGCAGGTGCCTGAGTTTATCGGAATAAGCGCCATAGTTGATTTTTTCAGGACTGAACGCTTTTTTCATGGCGGATGCGACCAGATTCACATCTTTCATAAATGCAAATAAATCGGCATCGTTCAATTCATAAAGTTCCACATGATGGTTCTTATAAGCGACTACACATCTTCCTTTGTATGTTTGTTCTTTGAACAAGAATACGGTTGAAACACTCAAATTGCAGATTTCAATCATCAAATCTTTTTGCAATTGGTTTCTTTGACAGTATAAACAATTTTCCATAATCAAATTCATTATTAATGTGCCAATATGCCAATAAAATATCAATTGGCATATTGACATATAATTTAATTGACATAATTAAACAAGCGTTTCTAATGCTGTTTTCATTCCTTTGTCCAAGATCAGTTTCACTCCGGTTATAACTTCTTCTGCAAATCCGGAAACTTCCGAAAAATCCGCTCTCCAAATCTGTTTGTTCCCGATAACTCCATTTACCCAAGCATCAATGTGGTTGGTGTCAAATGTTTCCCGGATAAATTCGACAAATTCAGGCGTATCGTTCGGACTAAAATTTTTGGCTTCAGACTTTCCGCTATACATTACCAATAATGCAGCAAAAGAGAATGTCGTTAATTTCGCCAAGCGACCGAGATTTTTATTGTTATCGTACACAGTCGGCCAATCACGAGCTTCCCATTTGGACAGTGAATTCAATGAAATATCTTTCAGGTAATGTTTGATATAGGGATTATAAAAACGTTCCAGAATCTTTGCCGAGAAAGTGCGCAACTCGGTCATGTCTCCTCCGATTCCGGGTAATACTTCCGAATCAACCAGGGTGTTGATGTATTTTTCCACCAAAGGAGTATTGAAAGCATCCATGACTGTTTCGCAACCCAATTGCATGGCAACCTGAACCATAGCGGTATGAGCACCGTTCAGAATACGTACTTTTTTTGCTCGGAAAGGACGGATATCATCCATGAACAAAACATTCAGTCCGGCTTTATCCAAAGGTAACTTTTCTTTGATAACTGGATCTCCTCCGATTGCCCAGACATGGAAATATTCTCCCTTGACCACCAGATTGTCGTCAAATCCGATTTCGGCTTTGATTTCATTGATGGTTTCACGCGGGAATCCGGGAACAATACGATCTACCAAAGTGTCATAAAAATGACAGGATGTTTTTACCCATTTAATAAAATCATTTCCTAATTGATTGTATTCCGCATGTTTAATGACATATTCACGTAAAGTAGAACCATTGTCCTCAATCACTTCGCAACAGATAATCAATAAACCTTTGTCTGCCGCTCCGTTGAATAATTGGAAACGTTGATACAATAATGAAGTCATCTTAGCCGGATACGATTTCGGAGGACAAGCTTTCAAATCATCACCCTCTTCGTAACGGATTCCGGCTTCCGTTGTATTGGAAATAATCATCTCCAGTTCCGGACTTAGAAAGAGCTCTTTGTATTTTTCATATTCGTCGTAAGGATTCAACACGTCTACAATACTTTTTACCAAAGAGATTTCCTTAACGGGTTGTTTATCTTTAATTCCTTCAAGATATACATGATACATACAATCCTGTTTTCTCAACATATCGGCCATTCCTTGGGCGATCGGTTGAACGGCAACCACACCATGATTCATTACTCCGGCATGATTGGCTTTGTCGATCATCCAATCGACAAACGCACGTAAAAAATTACCTTCTCCGAATTGAAGAATTTTCACCGGAAGTTCCGGTTTATTTACTGTTTGTTTATTTAATTCCATAATTTTAGTTGAGGAAGAAGCTGTATCAAAAGTCCGGCTAGCACACAAAATATCATTCTGTAAAATTCAGATATTCACATGGATAATAAACTTCAATACATGTAATTCTGTCTATTTTATGTATTCCGTCTGCTATTGATGTCCTTTTGATACAACTTCTTCGTAGTTCTTAATTTTTATAAGTCTGTAATAGGTTTGTACTTGGGAACTAATGTCTTCATAATCACCCATCCAATTAAATATGCGACAGCGCAGATGGAGAAAATAATGAAATATCCGGCTTCAATTCCTTTAAAACTCAGAAATGACATATTAGATTCTATTGAATAGTCAAACAATTTTCCTGAACCGAAATTAATAAGCATTGAACCAATACCTCCTGCCATACCTCCGATACCGGTAATTGTTGCAATTGAAGATTTTGGGAACATATCGCCTATGGTTGAGAAAATATTTGCAGACCATGCTTGGTGTGCAGCTCCTGCAATTCCGATAATAATGATCGGAATCCAATATGAAATATGCCCTAAAGGTTGAGCAAATAATGCTAATAGAGGGAAGAAAGCAAAAATCAACATTGCTTTCATGCGTCCGGCATAAGGATTCATTTTTTTCTTATCTACAAAATATGTCGGCAACCATCCTCCTATAAGAGAAAGCATGGAAATTCCATATAAAGTAAAAATGGCAATTTGAGCTTTGGGGTCGGAAGACGGCATGTTATATACAGAACTTAAATAAGCGGGTACCCAGAAAAGATAGAACCACCAAACGCCATCTGTCATAAATTTACCGAGAGCAAAAGACCATGTTTGTTTGAATTTCAAACATTCAAGAAAAGATAGTTTTTTGTGTTGTCCGGCTTCTACTTTTTTTTCAATTTTGTTTTTAGATTCTTCGTCCTGATGTATATAAGCTAATTCTGTAGCATTGACTTTGGGATTTTCTTCCGGCTTTTTATACATAAATACCCAGAATCCCATCCATAAGAAACCCAAAGCTCCAATGATAAGGAAAGCCATTTCCCAGCCCCAGAATTTAGCAATAACAGGAATAGAAAGAGGTGCTAAAAGAGCACCGATTTGTGCTCCTGAGTTGAATATACTGGTCGCAAATCCCCTGTCTTTTTTAGGAAAATATTCTGCAGTAGCTTTAATAGCCGCCGGAAAATTTCCAGCTTCTCCTAGTGCCAAAACAGCGCGTGCAATAATGAAGAGCACAACACTTACATTGATAATTCTAGCTACATTGTCTATATGTCCTATTATTTCTTTGGCTTCTTCAAAGTCAACAAACCATTTTCCTGCCAGAATACCAGAAGTAGCAATGCCGCAATATGTGTGCAGACATGCCCCTAAAGACCAGATACCAATAGACCATAAAAACCCTTTTTTTGTATCCAACCAGTCAACAAAACGACCAGCAAAAAGCATACAAAGTGCATAAAACCCGGAGAAAAACATGGTTATATAACCATAATGGGTATTTGTCCAATGGAATTCAGGGGCAATAAAATCTTTCCATGTAAGCGATAGAACTTGACGATCTAAATAATTGATTGTCGTAGCAAAAAACAGCAGGATACATATGGTCCACCTGTAATTTGTCATTTTTTGATTTGAATTATTCATGATATTTTTTTTAGTTAACGGGTAGACAAGTTAATGAGTCTGCTCATCTCCCCATTACCTGTTTATTTTATTTACGAACTTTTTTAATTATTTCTAAAGCATTTTTACACATCTCGGTGATTTTGCTCCATTCTTTCGCTGCAATTACATCTGCCGGGAAAAGATTGGAACCCATACCGACACAAGTAACTCCTGCATCGAACCAGGATTTCAGATTCGCTTCCTCAGGTTTAACGCCTCCTGTCACCATCAGCATAGACCAGGGCATCGGAGCTTTCAGGCCTTTTACGAAATTGGAACCTAATACATCTCCGGGGAATACCTTGCATACATCGCACCCCATTTCTTGTGCAAATCCCACTTCTGATACGGATCCACATCCAGGAGTATAAGGAATTAAACGACGATTCGCAATTTTTGCGACCTCAGGATTGAATAAAGGTCCTACAATAAAGTTAGCCCCTGACTGAATGTAAAGAGCAGCGGTTCCGGGATCAACTATTGAGCCGATTCCGAGAATCATCCCCGGACATTCCTTATTTGCAAATTTTACCAATTCGCCAAAGACTTCCTGCGCAAAATCCCCTCTGTTCGTAAACTCGAAAGCGCGGACGCCTCCTTCAAAACAGGCTTTTACCACTTGTTTCGCTACTTCTACATCCGAATGATAAAAAACAGGAATCATCCCGGTTTCTTTCATTGTAGAAATTACTTGAATCTTATTATATTTTGCCATAGGTTTAAGAACTAAAAATTGAAAATTGAAAATTAGAAACGAAAACAGTTCCGTTCGTTATTTTCAATTCTCAATTCTCCATTTTTCAATTAATTTTATTTAGGTTGTTTTCCAATATACGCTAAAATACCTCCGTCCACATAAAGGATATGGCCGTTAACGAAATCCGAAGCTTCGGAAGACAGGAACACAGCAGGTCCGGAAAGATCTTCCGGAGTACCCCAACGGGCAGCTGGTGTTTTAGCAATGATGAAATCGTTGAAAGGATGTCCCGGTTCGCGTAAAGGAGCTGTTTGAGGAGTTGCAATGTATCCCGGACCGATTCCATTCACCTGGATATTATGTTCTGCCCATTCACAAGCCAGGTTTTTGGTCAACATCTTTAGACCTCCTTTGGCTGCTGCATAAGCAGAAACGGTTTCACGACCTAATTCACTCATCATAGAGCAAATGTTAATGATTTTACCTGCTCCTTTCTTGATCATTCCGGGGGCGACAGCTTTCGACATAATGAACGGGCCATTCAAATCGATATCTATGACCTGACGGAAATCTTTAGCCGTCATTTCAATGGCCGGAATGCGTTTGATGATTCCGGCATTATTAACCAGGATATCAATAATTCCTACCTCATCTGTAATCTGATCGACAAGAGCATAAACTTGTTCTTCGTTGGTCACGTCACATACATAACCATAGGCTTTGATCCCATCTTCTTTATAAGCCGCAATTCCTTTTTGCACAAGGTCTGCATTGATATCATTGAATACGATTGTCGCCCCTGCTCCGTGAAGCGCTTTGGCGATCGCCATTCCGATACCATAAGAAGCACCTGTTACAAGTGCTATTTTTCTTTTTAGTGAAAACATAATATTTAAAATTAAAGTGATTAAAAAATGAAAAGAATGAAAGAAATTATTTTTCGTTTTCTTGATTTCTTTCATTTACTTAATTTACCGTGAAACTCTTCCAGAGCCGTCTCCGCCCATCAGACTTTCAACTTCGGTTACAGATACAAGATTGAAATCCCCGTAAACAGTATGCTTCAAACAAGAAGCTGCAACTGCAAATTCCAATGCTTGCTGATCATCGGCAGGATAAGAAATCAGACCGTAAATCAATCCCCCCATGAAAGAGTCTCCTCCTCCTACACGGTCAACGATATGGGTAATGTCATAACGCTTGGATTGATATAATTTTCCATCGGCATACAAACATCCGCCCCAAGTGTTGTGATTGGCATTGATTGAACCGCGCAACGTGATGATTACTTTTTTAGCGCGCGGGAATTTCTTCATCATTTGACTACAAACAGATTGAAATTCAGCAGCATTCACTTCTCCTCCGGTATGAGCAACATCGAATCCTTCGGGTTTGATTCCAAATACTTTTTCTGCATCTTCCTCATTTCCAAGAATAATATCGCAACCATCCACCAGGGCAGGCATGATTTCATCTGCCGATTTTCCGTATTTCCAAAGGTTTTTCCGGTAATTCAGGTCGGTAGACACGGTTATTCCCATTTCATTAGCTATTTTGATAGCTTCCAGACAAGCATCAGCAGCGCCTTGGGAAAGAGCGGGAGTAATTCCTGTCCAATGGAACCATTGTGCATCTTTGAAAATCTCACGCC
>JAVBSK010000091.1:0-6980 GCA_031556755.1 Bacteroidales bacterium
AATATTAAAATTGAAACGACTGCAAATAAATGTGTATGAAAAACCGGCAATGACCAATGGTCACTGCCGGTTGTTACGGATTATTGCAATGAAGTTGTCACATCAGTTTAACCGGATAGGATTTGTATTATTTATTCGAAATGTCCTGCAATTTCTTTAGCGATTTCTTTGAATGTTTCTGGAGATAATTTCAATTTGGGGTTGTTAAAATGAATATCGGATTCTTTGTTGATAGGTACCAGGTGAATATGTGCATGAGGTACTTCCAATCCGATCACAGTCAATCCTACCCTGGAACAGGAAATGGTTTTTTTTATAGCGGAGGCAACTCTTTTAGAAAAAGAAATCAAGCCTGCCAACGTATCGTCGTCCAAGTCGAAAATATAGTCAATTTCCTGTTTAGGAATAACTAAGGTATGTCCTTTTGCCAAAGGATTAATGTCTAAGAATGCAAAAAAACGATCATCTTCCGCTATTTTATATGAGGGAATTTCCCCTGCGATGATTCTGCTGAAAATAGTCATGCTTTTAAATGCTTATATCAACAATTTCGAAACTCATTACTCCGGAAGGAACTTTGATTTCAACAATATCTTTGACTTTTTTACCCAATAAGCCTTGGGCGATCGGAGTGTTGATTGCAATTTTTCCTTCTTTCAGGTTGGCTTCACTTTCCGCAACCAATGTGTAAACCATGGTTTGATTATTCTTGATGTTACGAATGGTTACTTTATTCAGAATCTGTACACTGTCGGTAGAGATTTGACTTTCGTCGATCATGCGGGCATTGGCGATCAGAGTTTTCAATTGGGAAATTTTGGCTTCCAATAAGCCTTGCGCTTCTTTGGCTGCATCATATTCGGCATTTTCCGACAGATCCCCTTTGTCACGGGCTTCTGCTATTTGCTTCGAAATCTCGGGTCTTTTTACGTTTTCCAGATAGGCAACCTCCTCCAGTAGCTTCTTATAGCCTTCCTGGGTCATATAACTTACTGCCATAATAAATCCTCCTTACAAATTGTATTTAGTGTTATTGATACCATTTTTTAATAAAATACAAAAACAAAAAGAATTCCGATCCATGGATCGGAACTCTTCTATATTTCGTGTTTTATTTGTACTAGACGCTGCAAAGGTAAAAGGCTTTTTGATAACTGCCAAATAAAAAGTTATGCTTTATAACATACTTTATTATTTCTTTTATTGCAAATATTTAGCTATGTGTTGCTCTAAATTATCGAAAGAATCTATTCTTTCTACAATTTCACCTTCTTTGTCCAGGATGAATGATGTAGGTATTTTATCGATATTATACATCCTGAGTGATTGAGAATATATTGATTCTGGGTCTCTTACACACATCCAGGGCAGGTTGCTTGCTGCGTTTTTCCATGCATGTTCATCGGCATCTATGGAAATTTGATATATTTGAAATCCTTTTTCTTTATATTTCTCATAAATTTTTGCTAAAAGTATGTTATGCTGAGGAGATTCGGGTGTTTGATAGGAACAAAAGTCCAGTAAAGTAATTTTTCCGGATACGATTTCGGAGAGTTTGATGGATTTTCCGGAAATGGTTTTTAGATTGATGTCAAAAATTTCAACTGTTTTTTTGACTGAATAATTCAGAGATGTATTTCCTGACTTCAAGGATTTCATTCCTTGTAAACTAATGTTTACGATGTGTTTAGTTCTTTCACTGTCGGGGTAACGGAAATCCCATTGTGTTGCGACAGCCCCATAGAGTCTATTGTCTTCTTTCTTATAAGGATCGAAAATGACTAAATTGTCGATGGTTTGCAGGAGAGCATAATAGGCCGTTGTTGATGCCGGATTTTCCAATATGTATTTTTGAGCGAGGGATTTGTAGCCCTCAATAGCTGTATGTGATTGCTTGATAAACTCATCCTGGTTGATTTCTTTCATCGAAAACGCATCGCTTATTCGTTTTAGTTCGATGGCTGTAGAAATCCTTTGTAAACTCAATTCTTTGATTTTTTGACAGTTTTCAGATCCTTCGACTGTATAATTTCTATTGAATCCAGATGCATTGGCTTGAATGCTAATTGTTTCAGTGCTATCGACGGCGATATCAATAAATTGTTTATTCAGACGTAGTCTATAGAAATCAGGAGCTTTCGGTCGTTTTTCGTTGAAATGAAACTTCCCTTTCTGGTTTAGTTTTACAGAGTCTATAACGGAAATCTTGTGTATGCCTACCTGTTCCAGATACAAGACGCTGTTCTTTGCCTCGCTGATATTTCCTTTGATAACAAACTCGTTTGATTTTTCACAGGATATGAAGATAATAATGAAACAGAACGCCGGTAGTACTTTTTTGATAAGCATATTCATACGATAATAATTAATTTAAAACTATGGGTAGAACATGTATAGGTTTCATTATCATCGACTTTGGAAAGCTCGTGAAGAACCATACTTTGTACCATTCCTAGTTATGGATTTATATGTTCGATCATATCTGAAATTAGGGATGACAAATGTACATTATTTGTCGGATTTTTCTTAAAAAAGACAAAAAAAGATAGTATTTTATTTGGTTTTCAATAAGTTCCAACAAAAATCCTTACCTTTGCACGATTTTAAAAGAGAAATAAATTAGAAAGATTAAATTCATGATTAATCCAATCATCAAAACAATCGATTTAGGAGATGGAAGAACCATCACAATCGAAACCGGAAAATTGGCGAAACAAGCTGATGGTTCGGTGACCGTACGCATGGGCAATACGGTTTTATTGGCGACTGTTTGTGCAGCTGCAGATGCAAATCCGGGTGTAGATTTTATGCCCTTACAAGTGGAGTATAAGGAAAAATTTTCAGCATTTGGACGTTTTCCCGGAGGTTTTACAAAGAGGGAAGGTCGTGCTTCCGATTATGAAATTTTGACATGTCGTTTGGTTGACCGCGCTCTTCGCCCTTTGTTCCCGGATGATTATCATGCTGAAGTTTTTGTTAATATCATATTATTTTCTTCCGATGGAAAAGATATGCCGGATGCATTGGCCGGTTTGGCTGCTTCTGCCGCTTTGGCGGTTTCGGATGTTCCGTTCAACGGACCTATTTCGGAAGTGCGTGTAGCACGTATTGATGGACAATTTGTTATCAATCCAACTTTCGATCAATTGGAGTTGGCGGATATGGATATTATGGTGGGAGCTACGATAGACAACATCATGATGGTAGAAGGAGAGATGGATGAAGTTTCTGAAGCTGAGATGCTGGAAGCCATTAAGGTTGCTCATGAAGCGATTAAACAACAATGTATCGTACAACAGGAGTTGTCGGAAATGGTTGGTAAGACCGTTAAACGCGAATATTGTCATGAGACACATGACGAAGAATTACGTCAGGATGTGAAAGCAAAATGCTACGATAAGGTGTATGCAATTGCTAAATCCGGTTCCGGAAAACAAGAACGCAGTGCTGCATTTAAAGAGGTGGTTACAACATACAAAACTACTTTTACAGAAGAAGAGTTGGCGGAAAAATCTTCTTTGATAGACAGATATTATCACGACGTGGAGAAAGAAGCCATGCGTCGTTGTATTCTGGACGAAGGTCTCCGTTTAGATGGCCGTCAGACGACAGAAATCCGCCCGATCTGGTCAGAGGTGGATTATTTACCTGGTCCTCACGGTTCTTCTGTCTTTACCCGTGGAGAAACTCAATCTTTGTCGACGGTTACTTTAGGTACTAAACTGGACGAAAAAATCATCGACGATGTATTGTGTCGTGATAAAGAACGTTTCATGTTGCATTATAATTTTCCTCCTTTCTCTACCGGAGAAGCTAGACCCCAAAGAGGAGTGGGACGTCGTGAAGTAGGGCACGGAAACCTGGCTCATCGTGCATTGAAACGCATGATTCCGGAAGGTTATCCATATGTGATTCGTATCGTTTCAGATATTCTGGAATCCAATGGATCTTCTTCTATGGCTACGGTTTGCGCCGGAACATTGGCGTTGATGGATGCCGGTGTGGCAATGAGACGCCCGGTTTCAGGTATTGCGATGGGGTTGATTTCCGAAAATAAAGGTAAAAACTTCGCTGTCCTTTCCGATATTCTGGGAGACTAGGATCATTTTGGAGATATGGACTTCAAAGTGACAGGAACCGTAAATGGAATTACCGCCACTCAAATGTATATCAAAGTGGATGGCTTGTCTTATGAAATTCTTGAAAAGGCATTGAATCAGGCAAAAGAAGGCAGAATGCATATTTTGGGTAAGATATTGGAAACGATATCAGAACCTCGCACCGACTTCAAAGAACACGCGCCGAGGATCGAGGTCATCATTATCCCGAAAGAATTTATCGGTGCGGTTATCGGCCCAGGCGGAAAAATTATCCAAGGAATGCAGGAGGAAACCGGAGCTACTATTACGATTGAAGAAATCGATGGATACGGACGTGTGGAAGTGGCAGCCAATAACAAAACGTCTATTGAAGCAGCCGTCAAGAAAATCAAAGGTATCGTTGCTGTACCCGAAGTGGGAGAGGTGTATGAAGGAACTGTTCGTTCTATTATGCCTTATGGATGCTTTGTAGAATTCCTTCCCGGAAAAGACGGATTATTACATATTTCCGAAATAGATTGGAAACGCCTGGAAACAGTTGAAGAGTCAGGTTTGAAAGAAGGAGATAAAGTGGAAGTCAAATTAATTGATATAGACCAACGTTCCGGAAAATTCAAACTTTCACGTAAAGTATTGTTGCCTCGTCCTCCGAGGGAAGAAAGACCTGAAGGAAATAATCTAAAACCAAATCGTTCGAATACAAACGAAAGATAAGTCCGGAAAGATAATTAATAATAGAGAAGAGCCTGAATGACGATGTGAGTTGTTCAGGCTTTTGTATGTTAATCCCCGACAATTTGTCAGTAAAACCTGTCGATATCCTTTTGGCATACCATTTGACAAAATTCACCTGTTAAGCATACGGATGTCTGCCTGTGTATGATATACAATGAATAAATGAAGAATATAAACTAAAAAAACAATATAAAAACATGGGAAAAATAATTGGAATTGATTTAGGAACCACAAACTCTTGTGTTTCCGTTATGGAAGGTAACGAACCTGTCGTTATCGCTAACAGTGAAGGAAAAAGAACGACTCCTTCAATTGTTGCATTTGTTGATGGAGGAGAACGTAAAGTGGGAGATCCTGCTAAACGTCAAGCTATTACAAATCCTACAAAAACCATTTTCTCTATCAAGAGATTCATGGGAGAAACCTATGATCAGGTTCAGAAAGAAATTTCTCGCGTACCGTATAACGTAGTAAGAGGAGATAACAATACTCCTCGCGTTGATATTGACGGGCGCATGTATACTCCTCAGGAAATTTCGGCGATGATTCTTCAAAAAATGAAGAAGACGGCAGAAGATTACTTAGGCCAGGAAGTGACTGATGCTGTCATCACAGTTCCTGCTTACTTCAACGATTCTCAACGTCAGGCGACTAAAGAAGCCGGAGAAATTGCCGGATTGAATGTTCGTCGTATTATCAATGAACCGACTGCCGCATCATTGGCTTATGGCTTGGATAAAGCTCATAAAGATATGAAAATTGCTGTATTTGACTTGGGAGGTGGTACATTCGATATTTCTATCCTTGAATTAGGTGATGGTGTATTTGAGGTAAAATCTACGAATGGTGATACTCACTTAGGTGGTGATGATTTCGATCATGTAATTATTGACTGGCTGGCAGAAGAATTCCTGAAAGAAGAGGGATTGGATTTGCGTAAAGATGCTATGGCGTTACAACGCTTGAAAGAAGCCGCTGAGAAAGCCAAAATAGAACTTTCAAGTTCTACATCTACGGAAATCAATTTACCGTATATTATGCCTGTCAACGGGATGCCAAAGCACTTGGTTAAAACATTGACACGCGCCAAATTCGAACAGTTGGCGGACAAATTGATACAAGCCTGTATCGAACCTTGCCGTAAATCATTGTCTGATGCTGGTATGAGCGCTTCAGATATTGATGAAGTTATTCTGGTAGGTGGTTCGACACGTATTCCTGCCATTCAGGATATTGTAGAGAAATTCTTTGGGAAAGCACCTTCGAAAGGAGTCAATCCGGACGAAGTAGTAGCTGTAGGAGCTGCTATTCAGGGAGCTGTACTATCTGGAGATGTGAAAGATGTGTTGTTGTTGGATGTGACTCCGCTTTCTTTGGGAATTGAAACGATGGGTAACGTGATGACTAAGTTAATTGAATCCAACACGACGATACCTACAAAAAAATCTGAAACGTTTACAACGGCAGTAGACAATCAACCTTCAGTAGAAATTCATGTATTGCAGGGAGAACGTCCAATGTCAAGAGATAATAAAACAATCGGACGTTTCCACCTGGATGGAATTATGCCAGCTCAACGTGGGGTTCCGCAAATTGAAGTAACATTCGATATTGATGCCAATGGTATCCTGCATGTTTCTGCAAAAGACAAAGGTACCGGAAAAGAACAAAGTATCCGTATTGAAGCCTCCAGTGGTTTGAGTGATGCAGAAATCAAAAGGATGAAAGACGAAGCTGCTGCCAACGCTGAAAACGACAAAAGGGAGAAGGAGAAAATTGATAAACTGAATCAGGCTGACAGTATGATTTTCCAGACGGAAAAGCAGTTAAAAGAACTTGGAGACAAACTTCCTGCCGACAAGAAAGCGACCATTGAAACTGGATTGAATAAATTGAAAGATGCTCACAAAGCACAAGACTTGGCAGGTGTCGATGCTGCGATGACAGAAATCAACAATGCGTTCCAAGCTGCAAGTCAAGACATCTACAATGCACAACAACAAGCCGGAGGCGCTAATCCTCAAGATTTCGGACAACAACAAAACCCGAATGCAGGAGGCAACCAAAATAACGATGGTGGAGTGACGGATGTTGATTTTGAGGAAGTGAAATAAAATCGTGTAAGAACGATTATTAACCATAGTG
>JAVBSK010000061.1:0-6516 GCA_031556755.1 Bacteroidales bacterium
GGGTTGACTTTAATCAATAAAGTATCATTATCACAGTCTTCCGCTATGGAAACCACATTCAGAAAATTTCCGCTCTCCTCCCCTTTAGTCCAAAGCCGGTTTTTCGTCCGGCTGAAAAAAGTTACTTTTCCCGTTTCTTTCGTTTTTTCGAAAGCCTCGGCATTCATAAAACCGAGCATCAGCACTTTATTTGTGGTACTGTCTTGTATGATGGCGGGAATCAATCCGCCCATTTTATTAAAATCTAATTCCATTGTTTCTTTTTGTTGATAAGTTGTGAGTTATAAGTTGACGATTCCTTTAACTTCTTTAACTCTTAGTTCTTAACCCTCACCACAACTCCTTCATTCTTCAAATATGTTTTCAACTCCCTGATCCCTATTTCTCCAAAATGGAAAATGCTTGCTGCTAAAGCTGCATCGGCTTTTCCTTCCGTAAATACATCTTTGAAATGTTCCATTTTTCCCGCTCCTCCGGAGGCGATTACCGGTATTTTCAACGAATCGGCCAATTGAGCCAGGGCTTCGTTCGGATAGCCTTGTTTAACTCCGTCATGCGTCATACTTGTAAAAAGGATTTCTCCTGCTCCCCTGTCTTCCGCTTCTTTCGCCCAGGAAAACAATTCTTTATCCGTCGGGATACGTCCGCCGTTCAGGTAACAGATCCATTTGTCGTTTTCCAAATTGGCGTCTATCGCCACGACACACACTTGGCTACCGAATTGTCCGGCAATATCTTCTATCAACCGAGGATTACGCAAAGCGGCTGAATTAATGGAAACTTTGTCCGCTCCGGCATTCAACAGCCTGTCCACATCTGACAATTCATTGATTCCGCCTCCTACCGTGAAGGGAATGCTGATGTTGACAGCAACTCTTTTCACTAAGTCCACAAAGGTTTTCCGGCCTTCATGAGAAGCTGTTATATCGAGGAATACGAGTTCGTCCGCACCTTGTTCGCTGTATTGCGCACCCAACTCGACCGGGTCTCCCGCTTCCCTGAAATTGACAAAATTGATTCCCTTCACCGTTTTTCCGTCTTTGATATCCAGGCAAGGAATGATTCTTTTTGCAAGCATATATTTTCTTTATAAATTGTTCTTTACAAAAATCCAGAGAGTTCTTTCATCGTAATTTTTCCTTCATAGATGGCTTTTCCGATGATAACAGCGGGAATTCCAGCCGCTTCCAAGATTTCCACATCCCTGATATTACTTACCCCTCCACTTGCAATCAGGTGTACTTTCGGATTGGCTTTCATGATCTCCCGGTACAAGTCAACAGATGTTCCTCCCAGCATCCCATCTTTAGCAATATCAGTACAAATCACTTTTCGAACGCCTTTTTCCATCCATCTCTCAATAAAAGCGACGACTTCGTCCTCTGTGGTTTCCGTCCATCCGGTTACCGCAATTTTTCTGTCTTTACAATCTGCACCCAAGATGATACCGGCAGCACCGAATTTTTCTATCCACCGAAAAAATATTTCAGGATTTTTAACGGCGACACTTCCTCCGGTTATCATGCTGGCTCCGGATTCAAATGCAATCCTCAGGTCGTTTTCACTTTTCAATCCACCTCCAAAATCAATGATGAGAGAGGTTTTCGAGGCTATCTTCTCAAGTGTACGGTGATTCACTATATGATGCGCCCTGGCTCCATCCAGATCTACCAGGTGAAGACGGCGGATTCCGTTGTCTTCAAACATCCGGGATACTTCCAAAGGATCTTCGTTGTAGACTCTTTTCCGGTTGTAATCTCCCTGTGAAAGTCTGACACACTTTCCTTCGATAATATCAATGGCGGGTATTATTTCTATCATTTACTTATTGAATTACACTTTGAAAGAGTCATTGAACATGGTTCTGTTGATGATGGAGCGTCCCAAAGTAATTTCGTCGGCATATTCAATTTCATCCCCGACAGAAATTCCCCGTGCAATAACGCTTATTCTTACGTCCACCCCCATCAGTTTCCTATGAATATAAAAATTGGTGGTGTCCCCTTCCATCGTTGTACTCAAGGCAAGAATCACTTCCCTGACGGCTTCCTTTTTAACTCTTTCGACCAAACTGTCTATTTGCAAATCATTGGGTCCGATTCCATCCATTGGTGATATGATTCCTCCCAAGACATGATAAAGTCCTTTGAATTGTCCCGTATTTTCGACAGCCATCACATCCCTGACATTTTCAACTACACATATCAAGGCGTTATCCCGAGCCGGATTATTGCAAATATTGCACACATCATCATCGCATACATTGTGACATATTTTGCAATACTTGATATTGTTTCTCAAGTCTACAATGGCATCTCCGAAAATCCGGACTTCATCCGGAGTCCTTTTCAGTAAATGCAAAACCAATCTCAGGGCTGTTTTTCTTCCTATACCGGGTAATTTCGAGAATTCGCTTACTGCATTTTCCAACAACAGCGAAGGGTATTTCTCTATCATTTATTGCGTCTAAATTTTCCACAAAATTAGTTCATTTACAATTCTCGTGCAAATTTCTTTTAAAGGACGAAAGAGTTAAGAACTAAGAACTAAAAGTTAAGAAGTTAGAGAAATAAAGAAGTTAAAGGAATCATCAACTTACAACTTACAACCAGTTAACTTACCTACCCGCAACCGAAGAATTAGTCCACAATTATTGATAGTTAAAACAAAAGATTTATTTTTGTGTCATAAAAATCAAAAATTACATTCATGGAAAACAAAAAAGAAGAAATTACGGGATTACCCGAGAACGCATTCAGGGAATTGAAACCGGGAGAAGAATATAAACCATTGATGTCTCCCCACAAGAACTATCCTGAAGTAACGGTTTGGTCTGTAGTCTGGGGGCTATTGATGGCTATTTTGTTCTCTGCCGCAGCAGCTTATCTGGGGCTGAAAGTAGGACAGGTTTTCGAGGCGGCTATTCCTATCGCCATTATTGCGGTCGGACTTTCCGGTTCTTTCAAAAGGAAAAACGCTTTGGGAGAAAATATCATCATCCAATCAATCGGAGCCAGTTCGGGGGTAATCGTAGCCGGAGCCATCTTCACCTTGCCTGCGCTTTACATTTTACAGGCTAAATATCCAGAGTTAACCGTCACTTTCGGACAAGTATTCCTGAGCTCTTTACTTGGAGGTATACTGGGAATTTTATTCCTTATTCCTTTCCGGAAATATTTCGTTTCCGACATGCATGGTAAATACCCTTTCCCCGAAGCGACAGCAACTACACAGGTGCTGGTTTCCGGGGAAAAAGGAGGAAATCAAGCCAAGCCACTCATTTTCGCCGGATTAATCGGAGGATTATATGACTTCTTCGCCGCATCTTTCGGTTGGTGGAATGAAGTAATAAGCACCCGTATGCTCGAAATAGGTTCCACCATGGCAGATAAGTTCAAGGTAGTATTCAAAGTCAACACCGGCGCCGCTGTCCTGGGATTGGGATATATCGTAGGTTTGAGGTATTCAACCATTATCTGTGCAGGTTCTTTTCTTGTTTGGTTCATCATCATTCCGTTGATTTCCGCTATTTGGGGAGATCAGGTATTAAACTTGTGGAATCCAGCCATCACAATGCCGGTCGGAGAAATGCCCGCGGAAATGATTTTCAAAGAATACGCCCGTAGTATCGGAATCGGAGGGATCGCTATGGCCGGAATCATCGGGATCATTAAATCCTGGGGAATCATCAAGGGCGCCATTGGATTGGCGTCCAAAGAATTCAGAGGGAAAGGCAACGCAAAGCAAGCCACAGTCAGCCGTACACAACGTGACCTTCCGATGAAATTCATCTCGATCGCAAGCATCATTACATTGGTCTTAATCTTCATATTTTTCTATTTCGGCGTTATTCACAACCTGTTATACGCTTTGATCGGTTTATTACTGGTTACAATCATCGCTTTCTTATTCACTACCGTAGCTGCCAATGCAATAGCCATCGTAGGAACGAATCCCGTATCCGGAATGACATTGATGACGCTGATTTTGGCTTCGGTCGTATTGGTTGCTGTCGGGCTGAAAGGAACGGAAGGGATGTTAGCAGCTTTGATCATGGGAGGCGTGGTTTGTACGGCGCTTTCTATGGCAGGAGGATTTATCACCGACCTGAAAATCGGTTACTGGCTGGGAACAACTCCCGCCAAACAGGAAGGCTGGAAATTCCTGGGTACACTTGTTTCCGCCGCTACTGTCGGAGGAGTTATCATGATATTGAATAAAACATACGGATTTACAAGTACGGAATTAGCGGCGCCTCAGGCCAATGCAATGGCCGCAGTCATAGAACCATTGATGTCGGGAACAGGCGCTCCCTGGCTATTATACGGAATCGGCGCGTTATTGGCTTTGATTTTAACTTTTTTGAAAATCCCGGCCCTGGCTTTTGCGTTAGGGATGTTTATTCCATTGGAACTGAATACCCCCCTGATGATCGGAGGCGCCATCGCCTGGTATGTAAGCACCCGTTCCAAAGACAAAGAATTGAATACTGCCCGCTTGGAAAAAGGCACCTTATTGGCTTCCGGATTCATCGCGGGAGGCGCTTTGATGGGAGTTGTCAGCGCAGCCATCCGTTTCGGAGGATTCAATTTCATCAATGAAGAATGGTTGAAGAATCCGGCATCCGAAATGGTCGCTCTTCCCGTCTATATTTCTCTGATAGCCTATTTCATCTGGGACAGTATGAAAGCGAAAAAATGAGGATTACCGGTGATACGTAATCAATCCATGCATGGGATTTTGCGTAATCTCACCGGCTAACAGTCCATTGGCTCTACAAACATCTCTCAGGATATCCTGAAAATGATAAGCAACGGAACCGGTGAAATATACAGGATATGTTTGGTATTCATATTGCATTACATTGCGCTTGATAAAAGCATCGAATGCATTGAATACCAAATTGTATAAATCCGGTTCCTGTATGTGTTCCGAGATAAATCGGGTAAATTGCGCCAGGTAGCGATTCGGGAAAGGCTTCTTGTAAACAGTATCCATGATTTCCAGCGCTGTAGTCGGACAAGAGGCAAAAAACGCATCAGATACCGGTTGGGGATACTGGTTTTTCAATAAATCGCTGATAAATTGCCTGCCTATCACGGCTCCACTGCCTTCATCACCCAGCACATATCCCAGGGACAATATATTTTTTTCTATTTTATTCCCGTCGTAAAAACAAGAATTGGAACCTGTTCCCAAAATACAGGCGATACCAGGTTCATTACCACAGAGTGCGCGCGCCGCCGCCACTAAATCGCTTTCCACTTCCATGTCTATTTCCCGGAAATATCCTTTCAAAACTCCATGTATCATAGCTTTCTTTTCCAAAGATGCACATCCTGCGCCATAATAATGCACCGAAATGATTTTTTCATATTCCAGTGCAGATAGCACATCCTGTACTATCCCGGATATTTCATCTTCCGTTTGGAAAAACGGATTAATACCTTTAGTATTTCTTTCAAAAATAATCTCTCCACTGTCACAAACTACCCAATTACATTTAGTGGAACCACTGTCTGCTATCAATTTCATACTGGTATAATTATAAAAGAAACCGCCTTCATTCTAAGCTTTTTTGAAGTTATATTTTGCATGGCTCATTTCAGATTTTATTATTTTCAAAGCGCTAAAGGTAAATATTAATTTGAATTACGAAACAAGATTCGACGGTAGCCCAGTTAAAAATCACGAATACTATCAATAAATATCCACGAATATCAACAAATACCCAGGGCAAACGCATCTTAATTTGTTAGGATTTTCAATAAATACTCATTATCCCATCCGGCATCGAGTCTTTTTCCCTTCACGCTTCTTTTCTTAGAATTTTCGTTTTTAATCAGATTAAGCGCAATCCGATTAATCATGGAAAAATTCTGCGCCGCATACCCGCTTCTTTTCCGACAGCTATCTTCATTGAAAGAAACATCGAGTTGCCAATGAAGTTTATTTTCAATTCCCCAATGTAAGCGAATGCTTTTACCGATTGTTTCGGCGTTTGCCTTTGAACTTGTAATATAAAGACGGGTCTCTTTTTCTTCTTTTCCTGTTGACTTGATATAGCGAATAGCCTCAATCTTTACAACAGCATTTAGCATATACCAGGATTGGGACTGTTCTATGAAAGCGAGATCGGTATATAAACTGCATTTACGTTTCTCAATCCTCCCATGTCCGAAGTCGTCTTCTATCCACTCATCCGAAGGTTTGGTGAAGCGGACGGTACGTTGGGCATCTTCCTGCAAACAACCTTGATTACCTTTGAGTGCCAAAATGTAGTCAGCCTCTTTTTCGACTATTTTTTTGGCAATTCCTTTTTGACATCCCATAGCATCAATGGTTACAATGCAACCTTTCAACACCAAGACTTCAAGCAGTTGTGGAATGGCTGTGATTTCATTGGATTTTTCATCTACTTTGATTTGCCCTAAACTGAGTTGATTGGCATCAGACCAGGCGCTAATAATATGAATGGCTCGTTTAGAGCCTGATTCCCGGGTGCCGCACATCGTT
>JAVBSK010000334.1:0-18341 GCA_031556755.1 Bacteroidales bacterium
GTACGTCCGGCATTTTTATGACAGCTTCCGCAGGAATATCCTACGTACAGAGGCCCTAAACCTCCCAGGTGTGAGTCTTTTTGATCGCTGGTACGCGGGTCGTCATACAATTGGTCTCCGGAATAAAAACGTTCCAGTAAATCTCCTTTCACCCAGGGAGCCGGTTCGTCATACGCGCGAACGCCTGTCATAAACACCGTCGAACTGCCGGCTGCCAATTCCCTGGAATCGGCAACCGTACCATCCGGCCTGAGAATCAGGTTATCCTCATCATTGACCCAGTCGCTGCATGATAAAAATATCAGGCAACAAACAAGTCCGGACAATAACCGGGAACGTCTCAATATTCTTATCATATTTTTAGAGAAGAGATGACAATTAAATTACGAATTACAAATATCAAAGAATACCCCTCTTACTCTTTACTCAATGTTTTTATTTTACCGAGAAGTGTTTCGAGGCTTTTACAGGCATCGACCGCGCTGTTTACTTTTGCTTGCTCGTCTTGTTTTTCCACCCTGTCCCGGAAAGGAGAAGTGATATTATTGATGGCGTTGTAAGTATCATCAATTGCAGCGACTATCTTATCATTTAATTGAGAATCTTTTTCTTTTACAAAGGAATGTACGCTGTATGGATTGGAGTTCGATACTGTTTTTCCACGTCCTCCGAAGTAAGCGCCTTTGATACTTAATATGTTGTTTTTGAAATCTTCCAGTGAATTATAACTATACCACGATTCTACGTCCAACACTTCTTTAGCCGAGTAGGGAGCATTGATCTTCTGTGCTCCTACTTCTCCGGCAATGGTAACACATCCGCTGATGATGTCGTCGAATGCTTCTGCAGAAGAAAGGTAACTACTCCCTGCCGAACCTGCTTTTTTGAATTCGTAAGCGTATCCTCTTCCCGGAACAATCTCGACTTCTTCGGCTAATTCCAGTTCTTCCTCGCTCATTTTTTCTTCGCCAATCCATAACGCCCACAACGAAAAGCAATCATTCCGTAAGATGGTGGTTGCCGCTAGTAGATATTCTGCAATTCTTTCGGAAGAGATAGCGCCGGACGGATCATCTGCCGCTTCCATTTTCAATACGGTTTTCGCTTTCCCTTCGGAGAATAACAGGTATTCTATGGTGTGAAATCCGTGTACGTCATTTTTTCCGATAGCAACGGAAATATCTGTCGCGCCTTTCAGTATACCAAGGATGTCGGTTTTGTTCAGCGGCCAGGAGTCCAAGGAAGGGTCCAGACCTTTTTTTTCTGCCGGTCCGTATAAAAACGCTTCGCTTTCTTCCCAGGGGATACGCGCAGCGCGCCAGGCATCGCATGCTTTTGAAATATTTTCTGCCGAGGGATCTTCCTGGACTTCTGTTACTATATCCAGTAGGGTCTGGGATTTTTCTTTCAGATCGCTATAAACGGGGAGTACCATTTCTTCCACATAGTTGGAGTTGATTGACGAAAAGTCATATCCGGAACCATCACCTCCATTGCTGTTTCCTGTTTCATCTTCGCAGGAAGAACATGTAAATGCGGCCAGTGCGGCCAACATAAAATAAGAAACTAATTTTTTCATTTTGTTTTATTTGTAATAATGTTAATTATATTTACGAATTACGAATTTCTTTAACGTTTGATCAACCAACCGGTATAGGCTAAGCTCAAGCCGAAAGTATTTTCATCGTTATAATTTCCTTTGTCTAATTTCCTCATGGCGTAATCGGCTTTTAAGACGAGGTTGGACAGGATAAAATAATTCAATCCGATTGTTGTTACTGTTCGCTGATAGATGGGACTGTTGTAAACGCCTTGTTGTACTTTTTCCATGGTATCATAATATTCATACCTGACAAAAGGGAATAATTTTTCTTTAGCATTGAAGAATGACAATATATTATATCCCGCTTCTGCGGAATATGTCATTGCGTTTTGGGCGACTTCCGTTCGGGGGTAACCGATGGAGGAAGGTATTCTTTTGTTAATATTGGATATCCTTTTCGAATCGCTCAGGTTTCCGTAAATGAAGTTGGCGCGGGCGATGATGTTTTTGGAGGAATATTGTGCATCAGCGGTCATCACACTCACTGTACCCTTGAATCCTTTCATGACTTCCGGGTTACTGGCATTTTTGCTTGTGTTTCCGTAATATCCGGATGCACCTATTCTTAGATTTTTGATTCCGGTATATTCCAATCTTCCTGCGATAGCAGGATTAGTCATGGTTGTCAGCTCGAAAATGGATTGTTTACCGCTTCCTATCCAGTTCGCCGTAGAAAAACCATTAGGATCCAAGCCGTTGACCAACATCAGTTCGTAGCGGAATTTGTTGAAGTATCCGAGTGCTGAGATTCCCGTCTCGTGCCATGTACTCGGAAGCATAGCGACTTCTCCTTCCGGGCGGATGGTGCCGAAAAAGAAAATAGGTTCGTGGTGAGAATTGGTCAGTCCGACCGGGACAATCATGTGTCCGATCCTGATATTGAAAGCATTGCAAAATCGTTTGGTAAAGTGGAATTGTTCCAGCATCACTTCTCCTCCTTTTTCAACTTCCATCTCATATTCTCCGGCTTCTTCGTATTCGAGTTCCATGGCCGCACCGGTTCCTCCGTATTCAATTTCCAATTCGGTCGAGAACACAATGTCATCCCGGAACTTGTAATCAAATGCGAAAATGGAACGAGGAAGAGATATATAGCTCCGGTTGTCTGCCGGAGCGCCGGCCGGATCTTTGTAGCGATTAGGCCCGTAATCCATGTGTTGATAAAGAATTTCTCCGTATCCGCCAAATCTGTACTTGTCGAAATTCCACTCTATAGGAGTGTTTGCCTGATTTTCGGGGGAAGTTTTATCCTGAGAAAAACAAATGCCGATACTACATAGAAAAACGATTATGAAAGTATAAAATCGTCTCATTGTTTTTTAAATTATTAAAGTCAGCGCAAAAGTATTGTATTTGCAAAGACTATAAAATCCCTTTAAAAGGGGATATTTCAGCACTTGATATGGTAAATTTTTCTCAAATCAAAGACTGGTGGCTAAAGGTCAATGACGTTTTACGCAGATTTTCTTTCGCTTCGTCGAAGTACTTATTTAAACGTAAGTTCGATATAAGCAATAGACCGGAGGTCTTGAATATCAAATCAATTTCGCGACAGACTTGCTAAGACTTAGCAAACGAGAATCTAATTTGCGACAGACTTGCCGAAGCCCGGCAAAAACATTCGGAATTAATCTTTTTTCTGGTCTTTAATATATTTCCAAACGAAAGGAATACTTGTTAAAACGATGAGTCCGATGACGATGATATTCAGGTGTTCTTTGATGTCAAGGTTATAATGGTGCATTAAGAATCGTTCCAGGTAGTGTCCGGAAAAGGTCATACTGATTACCCAAAGAAAACATCCGATAACGTTGTAGAGTAGAAATTTTGTTTGATTCATTCCTACAATTCCTGCCACGATCGGGGCGAAAGTGCGGATGGTCGGTAAGAACCTGGCGATCACGATAGCCTGGGCTCCGTAGCGATCGTAGAATGTTTTGGTTTCCGTCAGGTATTTTTTCTTGAAAAGGAAAGAGTCTTTTTTATTATACAGGTAATTACTGCTTTTTTTACCGAACCAATAACCGAAAATGTTACCGGCAATACCACAAAAAGAAATCAGTAGAATCAAAAATGATAAATCTAAGAAATCGCTTCCCAATCCTCCAGGAATAACCGAATCAATGAGTCTGGAACTATAGATTCCGGCAATAAAAAGCAAGCTGTCTCCGGGAAGAAAAAAGCCGAACATCAATCCTGTTTCTGCAAAAACAATGAAGAGTAACAGCCAGAGTCCCCCATTGAGAATATAGAATTCAGGATTAAAGAAATCGAATAGAGATATGTCGAGTAATGTGTTCAAATTTTATTTAAGGATCCGGTCAAGAAACCTGACCATGATATTTACCGTAGGTTCAAACCAGGGATGCAACAGCCAGAAAGGGTGAGGAGTATTGTCGAGGGTATGAACTTCCGAATAAATCCCCAGTTCGTTCAGTTTGACGATCTGTTCGTCACGTCCCGCATGAAAACGGGGGATGGAACTGTTGATGAAACAAACCGGTGCGGATTTTTTAGTGACCTGGCGGATGGGAGAGGCGTCTTCCCAGTTCTTTTTCTGTTCTTCATAGCTTCCCCCCAACCAAATCATATCCACTGGTAGCTTTTTACAGTTTACCCTGGCATCGTGTGCCCGTTCTATGGTTTCGGGTACAGTGAAATCGGACAAACCGTCGACATTGATCACGGCCTGTACGTCGGAAGATATTTCAAAGTTACAGCGAATGATTTCATATTTGCTCATTCCGTTGGACATTCCCAAAAGATTAGCCAATTGTCCGCCGGCGGAACATCCTGAGACTGCTATTTTTTCCGGATCGATACCGTATTTATCCGCATTGGCTCTCAACCATCGGACGGCGTCTTTCAGATCGTTGATTGCCGCCGGATACAGGGCTTCGGGAATCAGCCGGTATTCCACCGGTACGGTCACATATCCTTTGGTTGCAATCTGTTGCGCCATAGGAATCTGCATGGTCAGGTTTCCGGAGTTCCATCCGCCTCCGTGAACCATCAACAGGGCGGGTAATTTTTTATTTCCTTCGGGACGATAGATGTTGAGGTGTAGTTCTCTTATCCCAAAGGGAATGTCCGTGATTGTGGAATAGACCAGACCTTCTTTTGCAATGATTCCTTTCGGTAAAGCAGCTTCTACCGGCCGGATATCAGGACGGTTTTTTTTTTCTTTCAGGTAAGTCTGCCGGAGATTGAAAGAAGTATCAATCGGCAGTTCGTACTTTTTCGCTTCTTCATCCGTCAGTTGTTTCGACCATTTGACCCGGGAGGAAATATCAGCTCCGGGTCCGGAATTGTTATATTCCTGATACCTGGCAGTCTCTTCATTGGCTGCATTGTTCCAATTGTTCCAACCTGAGGGATTGATTTCTTTGGGCATCCGGGTATTCATGAAAAGAGTCATGGCGTAAGCTCTCCAGGGTCTTCCTAAGTAAACGGAAGTAACACCTTCGGCAACCGTTATGTCGCAGTTGTTGAAGATGTAGCCGTATTCAATGGATTGGGGTGTGCTAGCGGCTGTGATATATGAGTTCCTCTTGCAATGGATGGTGCATTTCTCGAACCATACCGTAGAAGGTCCGAAAATAAAGTCGGTAGTACCTTCTATGTAACAATTGAAAAAGGATTGTCTCGAACCGGCTCTTCCCGTATACACGGTATCCTGGTTTCCAAGGAACCGGCAATTACGGAAGATGATCCGGTCACCTTCTACATGCATGGCGACTGCCTGTCCTACATTTCCGGCCGTGTTTTCCACCGTCAGGTTTTCAACGACAATATCGTTTCCGGCAAGGAAAAAAGTATAGGATCTGAAAGTGCCCATGTTGTTGAGTCCCGCATAATCGTTATAAGATATGACTGTTTCATTCATATCTTCTCCGATCAAACGTATATTGCATTTGTTGGTAGGCAGTACGATTTTCTCCCGGTAAACTCCTTTTTTGATGAAGATTTCCGCTGCGTCTCCGGGCTTGAAATCTCTTACGGAATTGATTGCTTCCTGTACGGTCTTGAAGTTTCCCGTACCAAGCGTATCTACCGTAATATAAACTTTATTCTGGGCGATTCCTGATATGCTACCGACAAATGCAATAAATAAAATCAATAATTGTTTCATTCCTGTAATGAAAGGGTTATGATAATGCAGCGATTGACGCTCCGATCAGGTTCGGGTTCACCAGTTTGTTAGCGTGAACGTTGATATGACCGATCCCGAATTCCTCCAATTGAGTTTTGAGATATTGAAGTACCAATTGATGATAATCCGATCCGTTTTTATCTTCGCTCCAGAAAAGACTTCCGTCTGCAGCCAGACAAATATTGTTGATTCCTTTATTATAAGATTTGTCCTTTTTGTCATAAGATACCATGACCAGGATCAAACCGGCTAAGGATGCTGCGACTAATTGTGCGGATCTTACGTAAATATTGCGCGCTCCCTCCATATACTCTTCCTTATAAATAGCGGGATAATTCATGATATTGGTCAGTTTTTCCCCGTCGAATTTAGGCTCGATTTCAATTCCGGAAAAAGTATTCTTGAAAAGCCCTCCTAAATAACCTCCTGAAATCGCTTTCTCGAAAAGTTGTTGCCCCTGGTTATTGGATTGTTTATCTACTGCCTTGTCGACTTCCGTCATGTATTTTCCGTCGATGAGATTGAATCCCGGGTTAGGCATTAAGTTTCCGGATTCCAGATTGACGGGAACCAGGTTTTCTCCGTTGTAACTCGGACTTAATTTTTGAATATTATTTTTATCAATCAGAGTTGCCATGTTGGTGCCGGTACCTACAATCAGTCCCATATAAGTATCGTATCCGGGTTGCGCAAGACCTGCGAATAAACAGGCGATTGTATCATTGATTACTTTGATAGATTGAAACTGAGTTTTTTCTTTAATGCCCGGATAGTTATTGAGGCATTCGAGTAAGGGTTTTCCCACCAGTTTATTCAACATGTCGGGGATATTAATTCCTTTGGTCCACCTGAGCAGGATAGCGTCTCCGGAGATGGTCGATTCGGCCGGATATGAGAAACAATAACCGATCTGGGTGACGGATTTATCCAGGCTTTTGAGTTGGGCGATCAAATCCGCCATTTCTCTGTGTAAATCACTTTCGGTAAAACCTTGCGTCTCTTTACTGGAAAGGGTTTTCTTCAATTCTTCCAACACCTGAGGCGCCGAATTCCCTGACAGTTTAACAATGGATGCCCTGAAGTTGGTTCCTCCCCAATCCAGAGCCAGTACGTTTCCTTCAAATTTCTTTTTGGAATAGATGTAAGTCGGTAAACAAGCTATTTCTTGACCGTCTTCTTTGAGACCTGTTTTGATTTTTTCGCAGAAATCTACTCCTATTTCCGCCAATTCTCCTGTTGTCAGGGTGAAATCTTTTGTTTTCATATCCATTAGTTTATAGAGTTGTTTTTATTCTTGTTCTTCTTTGTACCAACCAGAATACATCAGGTAGTTTCTCGCTATTTTCTGATTGATTTCTTTCGATTGTTCCGGATCTACTTTTTTGACGAATTTAGCCGGGATTCCCGCATAAATGGATCCGGGTTCTACCTGCGTACCACTTAAAACCACCGAACCTGCGGCAATGATGGCTCCTTCGCCGATGACAGCATGATCCAGCACGACTGCATTCATCCCGATCAAAGCGCCGGCTTCTACCTTCGCTCCGTGTATCGTTACATTGTGACCGATGGAGACATCGTCTCCGATAACAGCCACCGATTTCTCATAAAGTGTATGGATGACGGATCCGTCTTGTATGTTCACCCGGTTTCCTATCCTGATGGAATTCACATCTCCCCTCAGTACGGTATTATACCAGATGCTGCAATCGTCGCCGATGATCAGGTCTCCGATCAGAACGGCTGTTTCCGCCAGAAATACGTTTTTCCCTATTTGAGGCGTAAAGCCTCTGACTGATTTGATAAGAGCCATAGTTTAATTTCTACAATATACTTAAATCATTTTCCGAAATGTATTCCAGATCTTTTCTCCTGATCACGTTCCTGGCTGCATCTCCATTGTTAGTCCTGAATATAAGCACTCCTTTTTCATTGGTGGAGAAGCAGTACATATATTCGATGCTAACGCCGGCTTTGGTGAAAAGTTCGATAGTTTCTGCAAATTGTCCTGATTTCGCAGGAGTCGAGATGGCGAAAACTTCGCATAAGTTGGCGCTGATTTTATTACTTTTCAGGATTTCATACGCTTTTTGCGGATCAGTGGTGATGATCCGGAGGATTCCGAAATCGGAAGTGTCGGAAACCGTCGCCGCCAGAATGCGGATGTCTTGTTGAGCGATCAAGCCTAAAATTTCATTGAGCCGACCGAATTTGTTTTCTAAGAAAACGGATATCTGTTGTATTGTCATGACTTTTAAAAATTACGAATTACGAATGTGTGAATTACGAATATCCATATTATCAATTAATTCCTAAATATTTTTCCTCAGATCTTTCACTCTGACCGCTTTCCCTTCGCTCTGGGGAAGGCTGTTTTTTTCTACTATTTTTACTTTAGGCGTAATCAGTATTTCATCTTTCAACTGATGTGTTATTTTGCGTTTCAATTCCTGTAAAGCGGAAAAATCATCAGAGAATAAGTCGCCGAGTTCAACTTCAACCAGCATTTCGTCTGAGTTATCTATGGTTTCCAGCGTGATCAGGTAATTTGTACCCAATTCTTTGAATTGCATTAGAATCGTTTCTATCTGTATGGGGAAGATATTCACTCCTTTCAGGATAATCATATCATCGCTTCTACCTTTGAAACGGTCGATGCGGCGATGAGTACGTCCGCAGGGACAATCTCCGGGGATGAAACGGGTCAGGTCACGCGTACGATACCTTAACAAGGGCATGGCTTCGCGTTTCAACGTAGTCAACACCAGTTCTCCTACTTCTCCATCGGGAACGGGTTGCAAGGTGACGGGATCAATGATTTCAGCAATTACATAATCCTCCCAAATGTGTAGCCCGTTTTGTTCCGGACACTCGAAAGCGACTCCGGGACCATTCATTTCTGACATTCCGAAGCAGTTGTAAGCTTTCACTCCCAACATTTTTTCGATCCTACGGCGTTGTTCTTCGGAGTGGGGTTCCGCTCCGATGATGAGGGTTGTAAGTTTGGTATCTTTTTTTGGGTCGTATCCCATGTCATAAAAGACTTCGGCCAGTCGGGTGGCGTAACTCGGGATGGCATGGATAGCCGTCGTTTCGAAATCAAGAATAAACTTGACCTGACGTTTGCTGTTTCCTGCCGCTGCGGGAACGGTCAAAGCGCCCAATCGTTCCGCTCCGTATTGGAAACCCAATCCTCCGGTAAACATTCCGTATCCGGAAGTATTCTGAAATACATCCGTATCTCTCAAACCTACCATATACATACAACGGGCGACCTGGTTCGCCCACTCGTCCAGATCTTTCTGAGAATGTAAAACGACTGTAGGGTTGCCGGTGGTTCCGCTTGAAGAGTGTAATCTGACACAGTCTTTCAGGGGAATAGCTGCGAATCCATAGGGATAATTGTTCCGCAGGTTTTCTTTTGTCGTAAACGGGATGTTTTTCAAATCATCAAGAGATTTGATATTTTCCGCTTTGATATCCTTTTCTTTGAAAAGGCTTTCGTAGTAGAGAGATTTTGAAGCCTGCTCGATGGTTTTCTTCAATAGCTCCACCTGTAAATTTTCTAAATCCTTGCGGTTCGCAATTTCAATGTCTTGTTGCCAATACATATATATTTGTGTTTAGTTACGAGTTTATTCTTTATTTCTATTGTTGCTTCTCACTTGTTAAATCTGCGTAAAAGTATCTAACCCAGTCCCTATATGTATCTTGAGCAGAAAGGCAAGTATCCACCAAATAAGTTCTTATGTGTTCAAATTCTTTTAAACCACGATAATAGAATTGTTTGTGTTCATCATCAATAATAAATGGGATTACACCATTTTTCAAACATTCGCGAAACATTATTAGGCGCCCAACCCTGCCGTTTCCGTCCTGAAATGGGAGGATTGTCTCAAAGCGATAATGGTATTCAACGATATTTTCAAAAGAAATTTCCTGATTGGAATTGTAGTAGTCATTTAGCTTATTCATATCAGCTTCTACATTTTTAGGTAAAGAAGTTTCTGTTCCGCCAACCTCATTGGGTAAATTTTTCCAATCTCCCACACGAAACCATTCTTTTGTTGAATCGGATGTTCCTGTTTTCAAAATGCGGTGAAATTCTTTTATAATATCATTCGAAAGAGGTTTTTCAATCGTGTCAAGCAAATAATCAAATGCTATAAAGTGATTGGAAGTCTCAATAATGTCATCAACCGGCACAGCTTCCTGGTCTTTAAAGCCGATAGTGCGAGTTTCAAATATATAGCGGGTTTGCTCTTCAGTCAGCTTGCTTCCTTCTATTCTATTTGAATTATAAGCCAGATTTACTTGCGTTTTGTGATATAAACCACCTTTTCGCTTCGCCCGTTTTTCTTCTTTGAGATATGTTAATAGCTGATTCATTTTCGCGCATTTATTATATCTTGATATTCATGATGTAAGATACAATTTTTGAGTTTCATTATTAGCAATTAATTTGTTATGTCAAATTGGATGAATTTTTTATTACATTCTATTTTGTATTCGCCTTCATTTTCTGACACTTATACTCAACGGTGCACTGTTGGCGGATGAGTTGTATTATACTGCTTTCAGTAATCAATAGCTCTTACTTCACTTCGCTTCCGGGCAGGACGTCTTTCATAGGCGTGATGACGGCCAGGCTTCCATCTGCGTTTTCAGCGGAAAGAATCATGCCCTGGGATTCTATTCCTTTGATTTTACGTGGTTCCAGGTTGGCGATGAAACAAACGTTTTTACCGACCAATTCTTCAGGTTTGTAATGCTCTGCTATCCCCGAAAGGATGGTGCGACCGCCTAAACCATCTTCAATTTTAAATTGCAGCAACTTATCCGCTTTAGGAACTCTGGTACATTCCAACACCTTTCCGACACGGATGTCCAGTTTGGAGAAATCTTCGAATTGAACATTGCTTTTTTGAGCCGTCGCCTGATGGGCTGCCAGTTCGTTCGCTTTTTTTGTATTCAACAGTTTTTGCACTTGTATTTCTACCGTTTCGTCTTCTATTTTCTCGAACAAGAGCTCAGGTTGATTGATCTTATGTCCCGCTTCCAACAGGTTTGAAGAACCCAGATCCGTCCATTTCATATCTTTCTTATTGATCAGTTGTTTGATTTTTTCGGAAGAGAAAGGAAGGAAAGGCTCAAAGGCAATCGCCAGATTAGCGGTGATCTGTAAGCTGATATTTAAAATTGTGGATGTCCTTTGAATATCTGTTTTTGCGATTTTCCAAGGTTCGGTATCCGCCAGGTATTTGTTTCCGATGCGAGCCAGGTTCATGGCTTCTTTCAAAGCTTCGCGGAAGCGGTAGTTGTTCAGGTATTGTTCCATTTCGGAGATCACTCCGGAAAACTCTTCCATCGTCGATTTATCATAATTGGATAATTCGAAGCAATCCGGAACTTTTCCATCGAAGTATTTATGCGTCAACACCATGGCGCGATTAACGAAGTTACCGAGTACGGCGACCAGTTCATTGTTGTTACGCGCCTGAAAATCTTTCCATGTGAAATCGTTGTCTTTGGTTTCCGGGGCGTTGGCCGTGAGCACGTAGCGCAAGACATCTTGTTTGCCGGGAAATTCTTCCAGGTATTCATGTAGCCAGACCGCCCAGTTGCGGGAAGTGGATATTTTGTCTCCTTCCAGGTTCAGGAATTCGTTGGCCGGTACATTTTCGGGCAAGATATAAGAACCTTCGGCTTTGAGCATGGCGGGAAAGACGATGCAATGGAACACAATATTATCTTTTCCAATGAAACAAACGATTTTGGAATCTTCCGATTTCCACCATTTTTCCCAATCATTCGGACAAAGTTCTATCGTGTTGGATATATATCCGATGGGAGCGTCAAACCAGACATACAAGACTTTTCCTTCGGCTCCTTCTACCGGAACGGGAACTCCCCAATCCAGATCCCGGCTTACGGCGCGGGGTTGCAGGCCCATGTCCAGCCATGATTTGCATTGTCCATAGACATTGGTTTTCCATTCCTTGTGATCTTCCAGGATCCATTTTCTCAACCAACTTTCGTGCATGTCCAAGGGAAGATACCAATGCTTGGTTTCCTTTAAGACAGGAACGCTTCCACTGATGGCGGATTTGGGATTGATCAATTCCAATGGACTCAGGGATGTTCCGCAGGATTCGCATTGATCTCCGTAAGCGTGTTCGTTTTTGCAATGGGGGCATTGACCGGTGATATATCTGTCTGCTAAAAACTGTTTAGCTTCATTATCGTAATACTGTTCGGAACTTTTTTCTACAAATTCACCTTTATCATATAGCTTCCTGAAAAAATCGGAGGCCGTTTTGTAATGAATTTTGGATGTTGTGCGAGAGTAAATATCAAAAGTGATACCGAATTCCTTAAACGATTGTTGGATGATGTGGTGATATTTATCAACCACGTCTTGCGGTGTGATGTGTTCTGCTTTCGCTTTCAAAGCGATAGGAACTCCATGTTCATCGGATCCTCCGATGAATAACACTTCTTCTCCTTTCAATCGAAGATAACGCGCGTATATGTCGGCAGGAATATATACCCCGGCCAGGTGTCCGATGTGGACGGGACCGTTGGCATACGGTAAAGCCGAAGTTATCAAAGTTCTTTTAAAGTTCTTATTCATAATAACTTTGTTGAGTTGTTTTCATTTGGAATCGCAAATATAATCTTTTAAAATAAATTTCGGTTACTTACATCAATATTGTTTTAAATTTAATTTGACTTGTATTTATCAAAAAAAACTTTCGGAATCAGGTTGTATAATTGCATTTAAATCTTACATTTGTGTCTCTAAAATTGAAGTGAAGCGATATGAACAATGTTTTTTCATGGTTGTTTTGTCAATACTAAGGATGAATATTTTCTAAATCTTAATACCTAAAAGATATGATCAATAAGGAACTTTTTAATCCCAAAAGTATTGTTGTCGTGGGAGGTTCTAATAACACATCGAAACCTGGCGGCAATTGCATTAGAAATTTGATGAATGGAAAATATGCAGGTAAACTGTATGTTGTGAATCCGAAAGAAACAGAAGTGCAAGGTCTCCAATCATACCGGGATGTATCTGAAATTCCGGATACTGATTTGGCTATCATTTCAATTCCTGCTCATTTGTGTCTGGATGTGATTACCGTCCTTGCACAGGAAAAAAATGTCAAAGTGTTTATCATGTACACTGCAGGATTCGGAGAGGAAACGGAGGAAGGCGGAAAGTTGGAAAAACAAATCGTTGAAGTCATTAATCGAGCGGGAGCCAGTTTGATAGGTCCGAATTGTATTGGTTTCCTGAATAAAAATCATCACAGTTTATTCACTTTGCCGATTCCGGAATATGATCAATTCGGAGCGGATATCATTTCCAGTTCAGGAGGTACGGCGCTTTTTATCATCGAATCGGCTATGCGCATGGGGTTGCGCTTTAATTCCGTCTGGTCGATAGGAAACGGAGCTCAGATTACCGTGGAGGATGTACTGGAATACATGGACAATAACTTCGATCCAACGAGGGATCCCCGGATCAAGTTATTGTATATCGAAGGAATTAAAAATCCTGACAAGTTATTGCATCATACGACTTCTTTGATTCAGAAAGGTTGTCGCATCGCTGCGATCAAATCAGGAAGTTCGGAGTCCGGAAGCCGGGCTGCTTCGTCTCATACGGGCGCTATGGCCAATCCCGATTTAGCTGTTGAGGCTTTGTTCCGGAAAGCGGGGATTGTTCGTTGTTTTAGCCGCGAAGAGTTGGCTACCGTAGCTGCCATATTTACCCTGAAAGAGTTGAAAGGTAATAATATAGCTATCGTTACCCATGCCGGAGGGCCTGCGGTGATCCTGACCGATGCCCTGTCGAAAGGAGGAATGAATATCCCTAAACTATCAGATACTCCGGAGGCTGAAGAATTGAAAAAGCAATTGTTGCCTGGTAGTGCAATCAGTAATCCGATAGATATTTTGGGTACGGGAGAACCCAAACACCTGGCTATCGCCATAGATTATTGCGAGGAAAGGTTCAAAAACATAGATTGTATCGCCGTTATTTTCGGAAGTCCGGGTCTGACCCGTGTTTACGAAGCATATGAGGTGCTTCATGAGAAAATGAAGACATGTAGTAAGCCGATATTTCCCATCCTGCCTTCGGTTTCCACGGCTTGGGACGAAACGGATGCTTTTATCAAAAAGGGAAATGTGAATTTCAGTGATGAAGCCGGATTGGCGAATGCTCTGACCAAGGTCATCAAAACACCCAAACCATCGGGAAATACGATTGATTTGTGGGGTGTGGATGTGTTGGAAATGAGAAAAATAGTCGAGACCACGACAGAATCGGGTTATATAGAGCCTCATAAAGTACAAGCACTGCTTCGCGCCGCAGGAATCAATGTGGCGGAAGAAATCGTGTCTTCCAATTGGAAAGAAATTTCCGATTTTGCCAGGAGGGTCGATTATCCTGTTGTGGCTAAATGCGTAGGTCCGGTGCATAAGTCCGATATCGGAGGAGTGGTGTTGAATATCCGCTCGGAAAAACACCTGAAAATAGAATTTGAAAGATTGATGAGTCTTCCCGATGTAACCGGAGTAATGGTTCAACCGATGTTGTCCGGAACGGAAATATTCATAGGCGCTAAATATGAGCAGAAATTCGGACACATTGTCCTTTGCGGATTGGGAGGTATTTTCGTTGAAGTGTTGAAAGATGTGGCGTCCGGTTTGGCTCCATTGTGCAAAGAAGAGGCCTTGTCCATGATTCGTTCGTTGCGCGGATATAAGATTATCAAAGGAACACGGGGAAGAGATGGTGTGGATGAAGAGCAATTTGCGGAAATCATAACCAGGTTATCCACTTTGCTCCGTTTTGCTACCGAAATAAAAGAAATGGATATCAATCCTTTACTTGCGACCAAAAACGGAATCGTCGCGGTGGATGCAAGAATCAGAATTGAGAGGTGTTAACTAAGAACTAAGAGTTCGTAAATCGTAATTCATAACTCGTAATTTGTAAATCGTAATTCGTCAACTTACATAAAGAATGCTACAAGCAAAAGATATTTTATTATTGAGTCCTCAAAGTTTCCCGGATTACCAACTGGTAGATTCCGGGGATTTTGAGAAACTCGAACGTTTCGGAAAATATATTTTGCGCCGCCCTGAACCCCAGGCTGTTTGGCGGAAAGCTTTGGATGAAAAAGATTGGGAACGAAAGGCAGATGCTTATTTTAAAAGAGAAAAAGGCAAACAGGTTTCCACTGAGGGTTCGGAAAAAGGAGAATGGATACTGAAGCCTGCGATGCCTCAACAATGGTTTATTTCGTATCGATATCAAGCGATGAATCTGCGTTTTCGCTTGGGTTTGACAGCATTCAAACATGTCGGTATTTTTCCAGAACAGGCTGCTAACTGGGATTTTATATATGATACTGTTTCTTCTCTGCCGCTGGAATCTCCTAAAGTGCTGAATTTATTTGCCTACACGGGAGGGGCTTCGCTGGCCGCCAGGAGCGCCGGGGCGGAAGTGACGCATGTGGATTCCGTCAAACAGGTGTTAAACTGGTCTCGGGAGAACATGGAGGCGTCGGGTTTGACGGATGTCCGGTGGGTACTGGAAGATGCATTGAAATTTGTGAAAAGAGAAGTCAAAAGAGGAAAGATATATCAGGGAATCATCCTGGATCCTCCGGCTTACGGACGGGGACCGGATGGGGAAAAATGGGTGCTGGAAACTCATATTTCCGAACTGATGCAAGCTTGCAGCGAGCTGTTGGATAAACGGAACGCTTTTTGCATATTGAATCTCTATTCGATGGGATTTTCGTCGGTGATTGCCGAAAACCTGGTCAAAGACTATTTTACTCAAGCCCGGGAAATTACATTCGGAGAATTGTTCCTTCCGGATGACAGCGGTAGAAATCTACCCTTGAGCGTATTTTGCCGGATGAGGACGTAAACCGAAAAAGAATGAATTATTATAGTCTTCTGAAAATTAATAAATTAATCAAAAGTTCCCGGATTAAATTATTGGGTATCGCTTGTTTGTATTCATTGAAGAAAAGATATCTGAATGTTTTTCTGGATCCGGTCAGCGCTTGCAACCTCCGTTGTAAGATGTGTTATTTCAGCGATCCGAATTATGTACAACACAAATTACCTCCTCTTTCCGGGGAAGAATTGGAATTGATCGCCCGGAATTTCTTTCCCTATACTTTGCGTTTACAAATTGGTTGTTCAACAGAGCCGACGCTTTATAAGTACAATGCAGATATTGTTCGCCTGGCTAAGAAAAACGGGGTGGGACAGGTTTCTTTTACTACCAACGCCAATCTGCTGAAGAGGGAGCATTTCCGTTCCATGCTGGAAGAAGGATTGGATGAAATCATTATTTCCATGCATGGGGTTCAAAAGGAAACGTATGAATACATGATGCAGGGAGCTTATTTCGAGGCATTTCACCAGGCGCTTTCCATGATCGAAGAGGAGCGACAATTTTTCCCCCGTTTCAAACTGAGGATCAATTACACGATCAATCCGGACAATTTATCCGAATTAAAAGATTTTTTTCCGGTGATGGGCGCTTACCGGGTCGATACGCTTCAGTTGAGGCCCATTCGCCGGTTGGGAGATACTGTTTACAATGAGTTTGATTTACTTCCTTACGAAACAGAATACGCCCGGATTATTCAGTTGTTGATTGAAGAATGCCGGAAACGTTCGGTTACCTGTTTGGCTACTCCCGATTTAAGAAGTAAAAATTCTAACAAAGGCGCTGATATTGTAGATTTTACCTATTGCTACATCTCTAAAAGAGTTTATGGGGAAGCGGATTTTGATATCGGGAATGAATCCTGGCGTTCATTTTGTAAACGTACCGGATTCGTCAGGAGTATATTAAAAAGCGCTTTGTTTCCGGCGAAAGTTTCCAAAGAAACGGCGGAAGCCCACACCAATTACGATGTCCTTTCGTAACGGAATCATCGGTTTCAATACCAGGTTTCTCCTTTTTTATTCTATCAAGATAAATCCCGCCCATTTCTCGGGATTCTCGGGATATTGCTTTTTCAATTTGTTTTGAGCGATGTTCAACGCTTCCTTTTTGGATGCCCCGTTGGTCCATTGCGTGTAGAATTCCTGCATCAACTCTGTGGTTTCCTTGTCGGAAACTTTCCACAGGCTGACAATCATGGATTTTACTCCCGCCAGGCGGAATGCCCGTTGCAGTCCGTATACCCCTTCTCCGACAACAACATCGCCAAGACCAGTTTCGCAGGCGGAAAGGACCACGAGTTCGGTATTCGATAAGTTCAGATTGGAAACTTCATACGCAGTCAGAATACCGTCGTCACTGTCTTCATCCGGTTCTTTACCGCTCCAGACATGATTGGCTCCGGTAAACGCTAATCCGGAACGCATCAATGGGTTGTCGGAGATCCTGTATATATTTTCTGTATGATTGTTTGTAAGAATTTCGTCATTTACGTTTTGTTCCGGTTGAGGAAAATAAAATCCGTGAGTAGACAGGTGTAATAATTTAGGGGAATCGGTGGATGAAAAAGATTTGAAACGGGTTTCCGTTGCATTTTTATCCGTATATAAAGAGGTTTCCCATTTCAAACCGGATAATAGGGTGGTTATGGTTTCTACTTCTTTCATAGAACCCGGTAAATAATCGAATCCCTGTCCTCTCGAAGTATCCATATTGTCGAGCATACTTCTTGTCAGGTTCGTTACAGATGCATTTTTCAAGTCGCCATCCAATTGCTTCAACTCAGTATTCGATAATCCGAAATCGGCGCCTCCGAAAAGAACGGCTTTCTGATTCGATGATTCTGATTCGTTTTCTCCGGATTTCAGCCTGATGATATCTTTCGTAGACAGTAAATTATGGATATTATATTCGTCGCTGAGATGTTTATTCCCATTTTTTATGCCGGCGAAAGAAAGCGAATGTAATAAACCGGAAGGTGCAATATAGATTTCTTTGGCGTCTTTCAGGTATTTCTCCAACGGTTTCCAAATCAGGGAATATATATCTTTTGATTGCTGAGATACGCTTGTCAGTTCCTGATTCGAACAGAGATTTATCATTTCGGGATATTCATAACCGGGACGGAGGATGAGGGCGGAATAAAGAGCTTTAGGGATTTTCATGCCTTTGATATCTATACTGTCATAATAGATAAATTCAATCGCGGCTTCATTTTCATTCAATATATTCCGGATATCTTTCCATTGTAGAGAAATTTCTTCCTGCTGCTGTTGATATACTTTGGAGTGTACGATCACTGTTTTTTCCAGTTCAAGCGCTTCTTGATTATATTGATTTAGAAAGTTATACATCTCGGTCAGTTCTTTTTCTCCGGAAGATTTTAAGAATTCCTTGAGTTGGGCGGTAGATTCCAGCCCTAATTCTTTGGTCAATGCATTTTCCATTCCGGCCAGCTTTTGTTTGAGCACATCCGTAGCATTCCATAATTCAATCAGTTCTTTATCTCCACTGTTGAGAATGGATTGCACTATTTGTTTAGATGAATTTAACAACAAACTTTTTGAGAAAAGGACACAATCGTATGCAAACGCTTT
>JAVBSK010000316.1:0-13467 GCA_031556755.1 Bacteroidales bacterium
GCTACGGTGGTAGGAGAGCCCAGTTATGGAAATTACGGAAAGGATGATGATTCTTTTACCGGAACTATCTTAGTGAATGAAACTTTCGGAGGAAACAATGTGACCGATCCGGAATATAATCCGGCGCCCTTGTCTTTTATTGATCCCTTCTATTATAATTATTATGTCAATCCTAATCCTTATGGAAAAGGCGAGCCTTTAACAAATGCGAATGGAACTAATACGCTTTGGAAAGATTTGCCTCGTTTGGTAGAAGGAGTATATTATGTCTCCAAAACAGGGGAGCCTCACTGGAATGTCGGTCCTAATTACTACTTTTGGAATGTCAGAGATGATCATACCTATAAAGACGATCAGACCCGGGGATATTTTTTGGAAGCCAATGCGGCGGAAGAAGGTAGAGGGGGAAATAAAACACAATTTTTCGTCTATGATTTGACGAATCTTTGTACGGGAACCCAGTTGATTTTCTCCGCTTGGATGGCGGAGCTAAATATACCTTCCGTATTATCTAATTATGGAAGTGTACTTTCTCCTAATATGACCTTTACTATGGCTTTGGGACGAGATGCAGACGCTCCGGTAATTGCAACTTACCAAACAGGTCCTTTTCCTCGAACTTCCAATGAATGGAGACATTATGGATTCAAGTTCAATGTTCCTGAAAATATAGACCATTTGACTCTGAAAATCGAGAACAACAGTGTGGCGAGTTATGGTAATGACTTCGCTTTGGATGATATCCAGGTCTTGGTTTCACGGCCGCAGGCTACCGCTCAGTATGAGCCTTGTAGCGGCGTATTGACTGCGGATTACAACGGAGGAACCGATTCTTATCTGGAGAGAAGATATTACGCCTGGATATATAATGAATTTACCGACAATGTGGATGATCCCCGCTGGGAGGTTGTCGGTGGAAATACCGGTATTGAAAATACTTCGGAAAGGGTAATTCACGATGTATTGAAAGATCCCGTTCCCGGATATTATTACCGTTTTGTAGTTGCCGGAGACTTCGGGAATATCAGGAGCACAACTTGTCGTTCGGCATCAAAAGTAGTGCAACGTCCGGATATCAAACTCGGACAATGGGTGGAAGACCTGAAGGCGGTTATCAATCCGGGTGTCAATGTGCGGGTTACCGGAAAAGTAAAATATATCGGAGTTGACGATAGAGGCAATATTCCGGTTACGCTCTATAAAGCTGAGTCTAAAACTGATTTGACAGGAATTAAAGAACATCTACATTCAGATAGTGAGGGGAATATCGATGTTACCTTAGATAATAACTGGTTAGATTTCAAATTGATTATCGGAGAGATCGGGGACGAGGGGAGTGGAGTGGATCCGTCTATTGCGAATTGTCCCGCCCCCAGGATTTATGAATATGTGCTTGAAAGGGGTAATATAAAAATAACCCCGGGTAAAATTTGCAGCGGTGAAGAAGACGTGATTCAAATTTCGATTGCCAATGCCAATGATCCTAATAAAGATTATAAAGTTGATTGTTTCCTCAATAAAGAAGACCTTCCTTTAGAGGATTTCAGGATGGAGCCTTTTGAAGGCTTTGTTGCTCCGACTAATATGACCGGTTCGTTTACGGTAGGTTCAACGACAGTGAATTGTTCTTACAAGGTGTCTCCAGCTCGAAGATTGGAGTATACTTTCAACCCGAATGGAGTGACGGGAGATATTGTGCTTTCCCTCCCTATTCAAATAGGCAACACGATGGCGCTTACATTGAAAAACTCCGCGGATTTGTACGAAAAACCCAAAGGAGCTGCCGATACCGAATATCAGAAAGTTTCCACGACAGATGTCAGCTTGTATGTCGGTCCGCGGACTACCTGGTGGATTGGTAAAGCAGATGGAAACAAAAATGATTGGAACGATTCCAAAAACTGGTCGCATGGTATCCCGATGAAGTGTACATACGTGCATATTCCTGGGAAATTAGATCAGATACCGGCAGCGGTTCGTCCGACCTCAAATGATTTGGTACATTACCCCGAACTTAAAAACTACGATCCGGTTTCCAATAACTTCCTTTGCGACACCATACACTTCCATCCGGGCGGTGAAGTGGCGAAAACGCCTTATTTAGATTATGAAGGAGCTAAAGTAGAGTTGGAAATGAAACGCGATCAGTGGTTCATGGCCGCTGCTCCTTTGAGGAATATGTATTTCGGCGATTACTGGTTGGAAGAAAGTTATAACCGGATGCAACCTACTGTCTATGCAATGATGTATCAGACAACTAATCCGGAATTAGGAGCGTATAAAGCAGAGACCGGTAAATGGAGTTATCCCTTCAATACATTGAAAGAGAATTATTCTCCGGGTAAGGGAGCGGTGATAAAAATAGATACCCAAGGCGCTGAGAATATAAACAAGGATAAAAAACCGGGTGAATCTTATAAAGATAGTTACATCTTTTATTTCCCAAAGGATTCCACAAAATATCAATATTATTACAAACCCAGCGGAAGACCCGCCAATATATTCGATGACACGCCGAGGACAAAATATTACTACACGGAAAATGACGGATATTTTCCTAATCGGTATATTGCTGAAGAGAATGGACGCTTGAGAACTACCCGGCATCGTTTTATTTATGAAGATGAGTTGGCTTTCAGGTATGCGGAACCGATACATAAAATAGGATCTTCTTACCAGTTTGAAATATTGGTCTTGGACAATCTGGGCGAATTGGCAACTACTGTTTTGATAACCAATCCGTTTATGTCTCACCTGGACTTCAACTTATTTTACAGCCTGAATTCGACAAAAATAGGAAACACATTCAGGATGGTCAATGGCAGCGGAAGTACGGATACTTTTATCGCCGGTGATGAAAATCAGGACTTTTCAACTTTCCATGATGGAAGTACGACGACGAACTCATTGATTCCTCCCATGCAGTCTTTCATTGTAGATAAAGCAAGTGGATTCCAACCAACCGGAGGGGATGAATTGCAGTTGAATACAAATATGTCGGTGTTGAATCCCGCCGGAACAGGATATGTATTGAAAAGTGCAAAGAAAGAACAAGATATAGTCAATGTAGAAATTCTTAACAAAGATGGAAAAAGGGAAGGCGCAATCAGTTTGTTCTATGATGAAAACGGAACCAATCCTATTCAATCCGAAGCGTTCTTTACGACGGCTCCCTCTGCGGATGGTACGCAATTGGTGACTCCCGCTCCGTTCCTCTTTGCCGGCTTTGGTAACAAGGCTTATTCTATCCATACTTTTACAGGAGAAAAAAATTATATTCCATTGGGAATCCGTTATGATTTCACAGGTACATTCTCTTTGAAACTGAATAAGATTTCGGAAATGATCGGAGACGGATTTGACATCAGACTGGTGGATGGAAAAACGGGATTGTCCCATGATCTGAAGCAGACTCCGGTCTATTCGTTTGAAAATACAACCAAGGATGTATATGGCAGGTTTTTCCTCGATATTTTGAAGATAGGTTCAGGATTTAAAGACCTGAGCGCTGCGAACGACAATATCTTCGTTTATGCAAAAGATGGAATGATTGAAGTGAGAAGTGAGTTTTCCAACCCGATCACCCGGGTAGATGTGCTTGGCTTGCAAGGTCAGTTATTGATATCCGAGACCGGACTTGATACTTCGAATCAAACCTTGAAGGCTCCGGGCGTTTCCGGAATAATCATAGTCAAGGTAACCACCCGTCTTGGAGAAAAAGTGCAGAAAGTGATATTGAACTAAAAGAAATTATCCCTTTGTGTCTTCGTGGCTAAATTGATTGTTTGTCGCCACAAAGACACCAAGACTCAAAGGATAAAATCTCTTATACTAAGTCAACTCGTTAGCTTTTTAGTTTAATTCCGGTTTTCCGGTTGTTGAAAATAATTCCTCCGATGATTAAAAGCAAACCGGTAACCGTAGTCCAGTAAATTTCTTCCTTGAGAATGAAGTGGATCAGGATCAAGGAGAAGAAAGGGGACAGGTAGGTCAGTTGGCTCAATAGGGCTACATTGTCGGTTAATTTCAAGGCTTTGCTCCAAAACAGGAAAGCAATGCCCATTTCGAATAAGCCAACATAAATTCCCGCATACAACCCTTTTATAGATATGGCTTCTGTGCCGTTGAAAAAGAAGTATACGGACAAGAGTATGGATGCGGTGAGAAAATTCAGGAAAAGTTCTACCGAGGCGTCTAATTTACTGTCGATTTTCAATACCCAGTAAAAAGCCCAGACGAAAGCGCTGCATAATGCCAGGATGATACCCGATAATGAGCCTGTTTTCCAGGAACCGATATCGCCTTGCAGGGAGATGAAGATGATTCCGATGAAACTGATACTTAATCCGATGTATTGATAAGCAAGTATCTTCCTTTTCAAGAACAAGCATGCAAATATGGGCAATAAGATTTGCCAGGAACAGTTCAGGGGCTGTGCAATTTGTGCCGGCAGTAAACTGTAAGCCTTGAACAATAATAGGTAGTACAAAAGAGGATTGACCAAACCCAATGAAACCGTTCGCAACAGTAATTTCTTGTTAAGGAAGCACGCTTTCAATAGATCTAACTTCTTTTCCGACAATAGAGCTGTCAGATAAACAACCGTTGCGGTGCAGGATGCTGTCAGTAGCAAGGAAGTATATGATAGTTCTGACAAGGCGATTTTGAATGCCGTAGCGACGCTGCTCCAGCAAAGGATGACAACAGAGGCGTATGTGAGCGCTTTCGATTGATTATTCATGAGAAACTGTAAAATGATGCAGTAAAGGTAATTGAAGTTATTGAGTTGACAATCGTTTGGTTGATGAGTTAAGAATCGGAGGAAGTGATTCGCAGTTTTGATTCTCGTTTGTCTAGTTCCGGCAAGTCTGCCGCAAATCGGATTCTCGTTTGCTAAGTCTTAGCAAAGTTGCAGCGAACATCTATTTGGATGTCTCAGTGAAAACTACGCTGTATTAGAAACTTGCTTGTACGTGTTTTTCGTTTCCAGTCTGCGCCCAACGGGCGCTTCCTGTGTAAGCAGTAGCCAAGGGCTACTGTATTCGAGAAATGGGCTCCAACCCCAGGCCTGCAGCGCAGGCGTCTGTATCAAAATTGGAATCTCCAAATAGAAGAAACGGGAGAAAATTGCAATCTTGAGTTTGCAATTTAAAATAATAATGCTACTTTTGTATCTTGCAATTTTTCCCATTATGGAGACTTTTTTCAGAACGCATCAATATTTGGTAGAACATATCAATAGTCCGATACGCAGACAATTGATGGATGAAATCAACTGGAACGACCGGTTGATTGGCATCAAGGGTTCCAGAGGGGTGGGGAAGACGACTATTTTGTTGCAATACGCCAAGGAGAATTTCCCGCCGGATACTCGGGAATGTCTTTATATCAACTTGAATAATTTTTACTTTACGGTTAAAACTCTACAGGATTTTGCCAGTGAATTCCGGATGAGAGGAGGAAAAGTGTTGTTGATTGACCAGGTCTTCAAGTATCCCGAATGGTCGAAAGAGCTTCGTTATTGTTACGACAACTATCCCGATTTGAGGATTATTTTCACAGGATCTTCCGTCATGAGGTTAAAAGAAGAAAATCCGGATCTTTCAGGCAGGGTTGTTTCCTATAACCTGAGAGGATTTTCGTTCAGAGAATATCTTAACCTGATGCTCGGTACGGATTTTGCTTATTTTTCTTTGGAAGAGTTGTTACGGAACCACAAGTCGATTGCGGCGAAGATTTGCAAACGAATCAAACCTCTGGCCTATTTTTCTGATTATACGCATCATGGTTTTTATCCTTTTTTTCTGGAAAAACGTAATTTTTCGGAAAATCTCCTGAAAACAATGAATATGATGATTGAAGTAGATGTTTTGTCTATCAAACAAATAGAACAGAGTTATCTTCCCAAGTTAAGGAAATTACTCTATCTGTTGTCGGTTTCCACTCCCGGTTCGCCCAATGTGAGCCAGTTGAGTGGCGAGATAGAAACATCGAGGGCTACCGTGATGAATTATCTGAAGTATCTGAAAGATGCCCGTCTGATCAATATGTTATATCCGGTTGATGAAGAATTTCCTAAAAAACCGGCTATGATTTACATGCAGAATCCCAATCTGATGTATGCCGTGCGGAAAATAAGTGTGATCGATTCCCAGGCGCTTGGGGAGACTTTTTTTTACAACCAGGTTCATAAGGATTATAAGGTGAATGTCGGAAAACAAGGGGCACAGTTTTTGATTGACGGGAAATATAATTTTAATGTAACAGATAACGAAGAAAATGGAAACGGTAAATATTCGGAAGAGGATTATGCTGCCGTTTACGGAATAGAAACAGGAGAAGGGAAGCGCATTCCGCTTTGGTTGTTTGGATTCCTTTATTAAGTGGGAAGCGGAAAATTGAAGATTGAAAATGAAATAAATCATTCTAAATTGTCGATAATCCGGTTTCTTAATTTTAAACTTTCAACTATCAATTTTCAATTAAAATAAGATTATGGCAAAGCAAAAGAAATTTTTAACATGTGATGGGAATCAGGCGGCTGCACATATTGCGTATATGTTCAGTGAAACAGCTTCGATTTACCCGATCACTCCGTCGTCTACAATGGCAGAATATGTAGATGAGTGGGCGGCTGCCGGAAGAAAGAATATCTTCGGAGAAAAGGTGCGTGTGGATGAAATGCAGTCGGAAGCCGGCGCTGCCGGCGCGATGCATGGAGCATTGCAGGCGGGAACATTGTCTACAACATTTACCGCTTCACAAGGTTTGCTGCTGATGATTCCTAATATGTACAAAGTAGCGGGAGAATTGCTTCCGGGTGTTTACCATGTATCCGCCCGTGCATTGGCTTCCCATGCGCTTTCTATTTTCGGAGATCACCAGGACGTCATGGCTGTCCGTCAAACCGGTTGTGCGATGTTTGCAACGGGTTCCGTACAGGAAGTCATGGACTTGGCGGCTGTGGCTCACTTATCGGCCATCAGGTCGCGCGTTCCTTTCGTTCATTTCTTCGACGGTTTCCGTACATCTCACGAAATCCAGAAGATAGAAATGTTGGAAGACGAAGATTTAGCTCCGTTGCTCGATCAGAAAGCGTTGGCGGAATTCCGTGAACGCGCTTTGAATCCCGAAAATCCCGTGGCTCGCGGTACGGCGCAAAATCCGGATATCTACTTCCAGGCTCGCGAAGCATCCAATGTATATTACAACCAGGTTGTTGGTATCGTTGAAGAATATGTGAATCAATTGAGCGCTTTGGTCGGACGTCAATATGGTTTATTCGATTATTATGGAGCGGCGGATGCCGACCGTGTAATCATCGCTATGGGTTCTGTGACGGAAGCCATCAAGGAAACAATTGATTATCTGAACGGAAAAGGAGAAAAAGTAGGTTTGGTTGCCGTACACTTGTACCGTCCGTTTTCTGCGAAACATTTCTTAGCTGCCGTTCCCAAAACAGCTAAACGCATTGCTGTACTGGATAGAACGAAAGAGCCGGGAGCCAATGGAGAACCTCTTTACCTGGACGTAAAAGATTGTTTCTATGGTTCAAAAGAAGAGCCTACAATTGTTGGCGGTCGTTATGGATTGTCTTCCAAAGATACGACTCCCGCTCAAATCCTGGCGGTTTACGAAAACCTGGCATTACCTGAACCCAAGAATGGTTTTACTATCGGTATCGTAGATGATGTTACTTTCACATCGCTTCCTCTAAAAGAAGAATTGGTATTTGAAGGAGGTCCGTACGAAGCGAAATTCTATGGATTGGGAGCTGACGGTACGGTAGGCGCTAACAAAAACTCTATCAAAATCATTGGAGACAATACCGATAAATACAGTCAGGCTTATTTTGCTTACGACTCCAAGAAATCCGGAGGTTTCACTTGCTCGCACTTGCGTTTCGGAGATAAACCGATCCGCTCAACTTATTTGGTAAATACTCCGGACTTTGTCGCTTGTCACGTACAAGCATATCTTCGGTTGTATGATGTAACCAAAGGCTTGAAAAAAGGCGGAACCTTCCTGTTGAACACCATCTGGAATGAGGAAGAAGTAAAGAAAAATCTTCCTGAGAATGTGAAAAAATATCTGGCTGCCAATCAGATCAATTTCTATACAATTGATGCGACCAATATCGCCCAGGAAATAGGTTTGGGTAACCGGACAAATACCATCCTTCAATCGGCTTTCTTCAAAATCACAGGTGTTATTCCTTACGAGTTGGCTGTTGAACAGATGAAGAAAGCGATTGTCAAATCCTACGGAAAAAAAGGAGAGGACATTGTCAAGATGAACTATGCAGCCGTGGATCGCGGAGGTGACGTAGTGAAAATCAATGTTCCCGCTGAGTGGGCTGATATTCGTCCGGAAGGAGAAAATACAGACAGCAACGTGCCTGAATTCATCGCACAGGTTGTTCGTCCTGTCAATGCTCAGAAAGGAGATGATCTTCCGGTTTCTGCATTCAAAGGTCGTGAAGACGGTACATGGAATCAGGGAACCGCCGCTTATGAGAAACGCGGGGTTGCTTCCCATGTTCCGGTTTGGATTCCTGAAAATTGTATCCAATGTAACCAATGCGCCTATGTTTGTCCTCACGCCGCCATCCGTCCGTTTGTGTTGGATGCGGAAGAACAAGCGAAAGTTCCTGCGGGCATGACTACGTTGAAAGCGCAGGGAAAACAATTCGAAGGCATGCAATTCCGTATTCAGGTGGATGTCCTCGACTGTATGGGTTGCGGTAACTGTCCGGATGTTTGCCCGGGAAATAAAGGTAATAAGGCATTACAAATGATGCCGATCGAAACGCAATACGAAAATCAAAATAATTGGGATTTCTGTACCAAAGAAGTAAAATCAAAACAGCATTTGGTAGATACCTCATTGAATGTGAAGAATTCACAATTTGCAACGCCTTTGTTTGAGTTCTCTGGAGCTTGCGCCGGTTGCGGTGAAACGCCTTATGTCAAATTGATTTCTCAATTGTTCGGAGATCACCAGATGATAGCGAATGCAACAGGTTGTACTTCCATATATTCCGGGTCAGCTCCTTCAACTCCTTATACGACCAATGCGGAAGGTCGCGGACCTGCATGGGCGAATTCATTGTTCGAAGACAATGCGGAATACGGATTGGGAATGAATATCGGTTCGGAAGTAATGCGTGACCGCATAGAACGCCTGATGAAAGAAGGTTTGGCTTGTACTTGCTGCACCGAAGAGATGAAAGCTTTGTTCAATGAATGGATTGCCAATCGTGGAGATGCGGTTAAAACGCGTACGGTTGCGGATCAGTTGTTGCCATTGATTTCGGCATGCGATTGCGATATCTGCAAACAATTGCTCGCATTGAAACAATATCTGGTGAAACGTTCGCAATGGATCATTGGCGGAGACGGTTGGGCTTATGATATCGGTTTCGGCGGCTTGGATCATGTGATCGCTTCGGGACAAAACATTAACATTCTGGTCGTGGATACGGAGGTTTACTCCAATACGGGAGGACAATCTTCCAAATCAACTCCGGTGGGCGCCGTCGCTAAATTTGCTGCCGCAGGAAAGCGCATCCGTAAAAAAGACCTGGGAATGATTGCGACTACTTATGGTTATGTGTATGTGGCTCAGATTGCGATGGGAGCTAATCAAGCGCAGACATTGAAAGCGATCCGCGAAGCGGAAGCTTACGATGGACCTTCTATCGTGATCGCTTATTCTCCATGTATCAACCATGGTTTGAGAAGCGGTATGGGTAAGAGTCAGCAAGAATCCAAATCTGCTGTTGAATGTGGATACTGGCACTTGTGGCGTTTTGATCCAAGATTGGAAGTCGAAGGTAAGAATCCGTTCCAATTGGATTCTAAAGAACCGGACTGGACTAAATTCCAGGATTTCCTAAAAAGTGAAGTCCGTTTCTCTTCTTTGATGAAACAATATCCGGAAGAAGCCAAAGAATTGTTCCAGATCACTCAGGAAAATGCACAATGGCGTTATAACGGTTACAAGAGAATGGCTGCTATGAGCTTTGAAGAAAAAGCGGCGGAATAAATAATCAAGTGAGTTAAGTGAACGGTGAACAGTGAACGGAAGTTTGTTGTTCACCGTTTTTTATAGACATATATGCCCTTCGGGCAATGGCATTGTGCAACGTTCCTATTGACATTCTTGTCCTTCGGACAAAATATGGGAGAAACGCATTAATGTATTAGACCGGAGGCCTTAAATCTCAATAGAAATTTGGATTGACAATTCTACCTTTTGTCTTGTCTGAATAATTATTGGCATTATACGACATTTATAATTGGATTTCGGAGTTTCATTCCCGTGCGCTACGGCACACGTCTATAAAAATTATCTTACTAATGCAGCAATTGGGATATGATTAATTAGAATTTTGTTTATATTTGCCTGATTTCTAACGCGTATCAATTAATTAATGAACACATCACGTTACTCCGGTATTTTCATACTGTTGTTTATCTTCGTTATTATTATATCAGGTTGTAATAAAACCTCTCGTTTGGATGAAGAGTATCTGTCCGGAGAAGATCTGAGAACAGATTCTTTGCTGAATTTTTATGATTCAAGGGTATTTGTTAATCCCGACAGCGTCAGACAAATGATCATCAATGATAAAAGAACGATGCAGGACAGTGTAAACTATTATTTCCTGCACCGTTTTCTGTTTTTCTACTACGAAATGAAAGCTTATCCGGACTCAGGGAGTTATGTATGCCGGGATGTTCTTAGATTCTGCCAGAAACCTGACCGGAAGAAAACGCCCAGACTGGCGAAATTAGAAGCTGCAGCATGTATCGCCATAGGAGATTATATCAGCCGTTTGGGTTTGTATGACTCTTCTAATGTTTATATCAATCAGGCTATTGACGCTTTATATCGACCAGAAGCAGCCGTGCATAAAAATAAACTTCCGGACTATTACCTTATGCTCAGTAATAATTATAGTTTTTCAGGGAAATATCCCGAGGCTATCCGGGCCTGTAATCAATCCTTATTATTGGCTGATTCTTTGCATTTGGTGGTAAATGTGAAAATTCGGACATATGTGAAACTGGCCAGGAATTATTTATCTCTGAAAAACTATAAGCTTGCCGATTATTTTTTTGAATTGATCGAACAAAATGAAGATAAACTGGATATTTACGAGCAGTACAATAACGCCGGCGCCAGGGGAGAATATTACTTAGATACGAAAGCATATGACAAAGCTATACTATATTACCGGAAAGGATATGACTATGCGAAAGAGAGCGGAGTCGATTATTTCCTCTCTCCCATATTCGGGAACCTGGGCGAATGTTACCTCCAATTAAACCAATTGGATTCCGCTCAGTTTTATTTAGACAAAGCTTCCGGATATTATACTAAATACAAAGACTTTTCCGATCCGAGTATTATTCATTATGTGAATTTATTGTATGCAGATTTATATACCCGTAAGAATGAACTTTCGAAAGCGGAACGGATATTATCCGAATACGCGGATGTGTCTATTCCCAGCTCCCATACGGCGTATCTGGCGGAAAGAAATCTTGAAGAACTCTACAGCAAGAAGGGTGATTTCAAAAAAGCGTACGAACATCGCCTGAAAGCGGATATTTACAACGATTCGATCCGGGGAATTATGGCGCAAAACCTGTTGGCAGAAGTCGAATCGCGCTACATGCAGGATACGACTCTAATGAAGCGGGATATACTGATCAGCCAAAAAGAACAAAAAGTGCAGGAATTCCGGAATATGAGCCTGGTATTGGTTTTAATTCTTGTCATCATTGTTCTAGGTGTTTTTGCCGTTGTGATTTACATCCGCAGGAAAAATGAGTTGCGTCATTCCCGCCAGATGTCCGCCATGACAAAACTTCGGATGGAAAATGTCCGTAACCGTGTTTCTCCTCATTTTATATTGAATGTATTGAATTCCATTGTCCCGGGAATGCGTGAACATGAAAGTCTGAATCATTCCGTGCAATTATTGATACAATCGATCCGGAACAGTTTGTTGATTTCGGAAGAATCCGCCATCACGTTAGGTGAGGAGATAAATATCGTAAAGGACTATGTTGAGTTGAGGAAGAATATCAATCCTCATCTTCCCGGATTACAGTGGAATATCGCTCCTGATGTGAATCTGAATGTTTTATTGCCTTCGATGATGTTACAGATTCCGGTCGAGAATTCGCTTAAATATGCTTTTGATCCGGCTAGTCTTGATAAGCAGATTGTTATTGATATTACACAAAAAAACGATCTTGTTTCTATTGTCATAGAAGACAATGGAATGGGTTTTGATCCTTCCAGACAACCGGAAAACAACCAGGGAACGGGTACAGGTCTTAAAATTCTGTATCGTACGGTAGCCTTGCTGAATGAGAAAAATCACCGGAAAATTAAGTTTTCCATTCAGAATAAAGCGGATACCGAACCGGACGGACATGGAACAAAAGTCCTGATCGGGATTCCGGTTGGTTTTCGTTATGACAATTAAAGAAGTTAAAGCAGTAATTATAATCAGTGAACAATCCAATTCATACCATCATCATCGATGACCAACCGGTAGCCATCGATACTTTGAAGAAAAGCCTGTCCGCTTTCCCGGAGATAGTGATTACCGGCGCTTTCTCTTCCGCCGGAAAAGCCAAACGGACAATTATCAGTCAACAACCCGATTTGTTATTCCTGGATATTGAAATCGGAGAAACGAACGGGATTGAGTTTTTACAGGAAATCCGTCCGGAGATTCATTCCAATATGTGTGTAGTCTGTTACAGCGCTTTTGATAAATATATGTTAGAGGCGCTTAGAAATTCTGTATTCGATTACCTGTTGAAACCTTATAGAGAGGAGGAGCTGGAATTGATCATCGACAGGGTTAAAAAGAAGCAGAAAGAGGGAAAAGTCGACTGGGAACAATCCATACGCCGGCTTTTGCCTTTGGAAAGGAAGATCATTTTTCAAGGTCAGACCGAACTTATTCTTTTGAAATCATCGGAAGTGCTTTGTTTTGTTTATCATCAGGATATCCGTTGCTGGCACCTTGTCCAGACCAACAGGAAAGAACATAAACTTCGTACCACGACTAATTCCAGAGAGATTCTGAAATCGAATCTGTCTTTTATCCAGATCAATCAGGAGTGTATTCTCAATATCAATTATCTGGTTGCGATTGAGCATCATACTTTACGTTGTGTACTTTCTCCCGGGATGGATTATTCGACCGGATTCTTTGTATCCCGTCGTTATTATTCGAAAGTAAGGGAAGAACTGGAGATGATTTAATCTAACGTGAGTTAGATGATATAGTATTTGAAGCGATTTAAATGCCATATAGGACAAAAGAAAAACCGCATAAACGTAATTTATTCACGTTGAACGGAAAAACAGTTTTCTTGCATTTGCCTGATTTATAAGTTCTACATACATTTGTTTTGTAGAAATATATAAAACTTT
>JAVBSK010000350.1:0-5967 GCA_031556755.1 Bacteroidales bacterium
TCTACGGGATGGATGAGTTGAAAAACCCCGCATTGTTTGAAGCTGTTGTGGGTCCGACATTTCAATACAAAAAATATATAAGCTATCTATATGCTCTGCATGGTTCTAAACTCCTAACTTCTTATGCATCTTTGGATACTAGATATACTTTGTTGATTCCAGATAATATCCAAATGGCGGGAAGTGGTTACGAATTAAAGACAAATACCACTGGAACTTCTTTACAGATGAATAGTGAAAACGGTTGGGTTGATGTTTCCAGCACAACCATGCAAAATATGGCAAATATGCATACTATTAATGGTATTGGAGGATTGAAAACAACAGGAAAACAAGCGTATCCGGTTCAGACAACTTTCAGTTATTTATTTGTAAAAGATGGACAAATAACGTCTAATGCTCTTTTTAATAAGCTCTTGGAACCTGATTATGTAGCGACAGGAGGCAATCCATTCGTTCCTTTTAAAGAAATAACATACGCAGGAGGAGATTGGAGTAATGGAAAAGCTTATTCTTACGAAAATCCGGAAATTTTCATGCCGGAATCATCCGATGGATTGGCTTATGCATTGGCTATTTGTAACGATAACCGTTATCCTTACAACTCTTTTGTTCAATTGTTAAAGAAAGCAGGAATGGTTAACGGAACAACTATTCCCATTCTGATTGGGAGTCGTTTTATAGCTTTTATTCCAACCAATGAAGCTATTACTGCAGCTATAGCCAATAATGAAATTCCCGGAATAAAAAATGGGACAATGAATGCAGATGGAACAGTAACCGTTGCCGATGAAAACTACGATGTCAAGAATCTGAAAGAATACTTGCAATCACATTTCTTACGCTCTACGGAAAATACAATTGCCACTTATCCTTATCTTGGATCAGGATTCAAAACAGGCACATATACTACCGTCAGTGCGAAAAAATTGGGATATATAGATAATGGGAACTCGTTGAATATAACGATAGAAGGAGGAAGTGGTCAGTCGAAAGTAATTTCTAAATACGACTATTTCCCATTTGCTTTCAAAGACGGATGTCTCCATCTTATTGAAAAAATCTTTTGATAAATACTGAATAATTAAGATTATGAAATTGAAATTATTGAAATATGTACTTGTTGTGATGTTGTTGCTGGGTACAGGAATTGTATTTGCACAAACACAAAAGGTTGTGACCGGAGAAGTTACAGAACTCGCAGGAAACAAAGTCGAAACGCTTATCGGAGTGAATGTTAATATAGTAAACAGTCAAAACCGTTCATTGGGTGGAGCTGTTACCGATATTAACGGGTCTTACAGGTTGCAAATACCGGCTAATGAAAAGGAATTGTATTTGGTTTTCTCCTATATCGGATATAAAACCATAAAAGTGAAATATGCAGGACAAGCTGTACAAAATACTCGGATGGAGGCTTCTTCAGTAACCTTGACGGAGGTAGCGATTACCGGTAGACGTATCATAAGAAACGATATGGGCGTCAGCCAAAGGGAAGCGGTAACTGCAACTCAAAGAGTAAAAATGGATGAATTAACAGCCACCGTGCCTGTGATTAGTGTCGAAGAAGCTTTGCAAGGACAACTTGCTGGTGTGGATATTGTATTGGGAGGTGGTGACCCTGGCACACGTAGCGCTATCCGCATTCGTGGAGCCAGTACTCTGAATGCATCTTCAGATCCTTTAATTGTAATAGATGGAGTCCCATATCCGACTGCAATTGATGAAGACTTTGACTTTTCTACAGCGAACGACGAAGATTTAGGTGCTTTATTGAATATTTCACCATCCGACATCGAATCAGTCGAAGTATTAAAAGATGCTGCAGCTACTGCTATTTGGGGAACAAAAGGTGCGAATGGTGTATTGGTTATTACAACCAAAAGAGGTAGTCCCGGAAAAACCAAATTCTCATTTATTTCTAAATTTTCTGTTAAAACAGAACCGAGAACCATTCCGATGTTAAACGGTATGCAATATACTGCGTTAATGCAGGAAGCTATTTGGAACAGCGCTAATTATATTGGGTTGGGAAATCCTACCAACAAATATCTTAGATTGCTTTATGATACTCCGGAAATCGGAAATAATCCTGACTGGAAATACTACAACCAGTACAATCAAGATACCGACTGGTTGGATGAAGTAACCAGAACCGGATTGGTTTCTGATAATAGCTTCTCCATGAGTGGAGGAGGCGAAAAAGCGACTTACCGGTTTTCCTTAAATTATCTATTGGATCAGGGGACAACCGTTGGCTCGGAGTTAGATCGTTTGGGCACAAAACTGACCATTGATTATCAATTTTCTAACAAATTGAAATTTTCAGCGGACTTTGGTTATTCTCAAAGTGATAAAGATGCGCCATGGTCATCCAGCGAGAGCAATATCCGCTCTGAAGCGTTTAGTAAAATGCCTAATAAATCGCCTTATTGGATAGATGAAAAAGGTAACCGCACCTCACAATATTTCACACATCAAACCATTGATTTTGAGGGAGAGTTTAAAAGTTCCTCAAAAACAGAAAATTTCAACCCTGTAGCTATGGCTAACGAAAGCAGGAACAACTCAATGCAACGGGAAGCTAATATTACATTCCGTATGGATTATACAATCATGCCGGGTTTCACTTATAGAGGATGGGCAGCATTGGGTACGCGTGCGACAAAAAACCGCAAATTCTTGCCTCAAGTGGCAACCGGAGTAGTGTGGACAAGTAAGTATGCCAATCAAAGTACCGATGCCACTTCCGACCAAATGGCTCTTCAAACTGAAAATAAATTATTGTTCAGCAAAACATGGAATGAGATGCACAGTTTGATTGCTACAGCTGTTTTACGTACTTCACAGACACAAAAAGCCAATTATTCAAGTGTTACTTCAGGAAATCCTTCATCAGACCTTTCTGACCCGATAGCCGGTAGCGCCGTAGAAAGCGCAGATTCGCAAAGTTCCGAAGTGCGCAGTGTGTCAGGCATTGGATTCTTAAATTATACACTTCTTGATCGTTATGTAATTCAAGGAACTATAACAGCAGAAGGCAACTCATCTATCGGCAAATCAAACCGTACCGGATTTTTTCCTACTGTAGGTCTTTCATGGAATGCCCAAAACGAACCGTTCTTAGAGGAGACAAGAGATTGGCTGGAAGAAGCTAAAATCCGTATCAGTGCAGGACAAAGCGGCAGAGCGCCAAGTGGAGCTTCTCTTTATATGGGTGCTTTCAGTTCTTTGGGAGAATACATGGATATGGCAGCCATTCAGCCGATAAGAATGCAATTGGACAACCTGAAATGGGAAACTTCTACCGAATACAACTTCGGATTGGATTTAGGCTTCCTGGAAGGTCGTTTGCGATTTACGTTCGATTATTACCAGAAATATATAGAAGACTTATTGCAGACAGACATGGAAGTTCCGAGTACTACCGGATATGGTAAAATCAAATATTTTAACTCCGGAAAATTATATAACAAAGGTTGGGAATTCCGTACCGATGCTACTATTTATGATCAGGGAGATTGGCGTATCAGTGGAAATATCAACTTGAGCCGGAATATCAATGAAATTACCGAATTGCCAATGAATATGACTCAGGAAAATTATTCCTTTAAGAATGGAAATTATGCCATTCAGGTAGAAGAAGGGCGTCCGCTCGGATCTTTCTACGGCTATCGTTATAAAGGTGTATATCAGAACAAACAATCGACATACGCCCTTGATAAAGAAGGAAATATTATGAATGATGTAAGCGGAAATCCGATTGTAATGAGAAACGGAGATGCACAGGTTTGTCCGGGTGATGCAATTTATGAAGACATCAACCACGATGGGGTAATCAACGAATATGATATTGTCTATTTAGGAAACTATATGCCGATTTTGTTTGGAGGAGCGGGACTTAACATTAAATGGAAACAATTCATGCTAACAAGTAATTTTTACGGACGTTTTGGACAAAAGATTATCAACACGACTCGCATGAGCAATGAAGCAATGTACGGAGCAAATAATCAAAGTACTGCCGTTTTGCGTCGTTGGAGAAACGAAGGAGACAATACGGATATTCCACGTGCGCTTTATGGAGAAGGTTATAACTATTTAGGATCCGACCGTTTTGTAGAAGATGCTTCTTTTGTACGCTTGAGATCACTTTCGTTGAGTTATGCAATTCCAAATAAAGTATGTAGACAGTGGGGAATTAATGCCTTGAGTGTATATGTAACAGGATACAACTTATTTACATGGACTGATTATGAAGGACAAGATCCTGAAGTATCGATTCCAGGCAAAGCGACTAAATTGGCTACGGATGGTGCAAATTCTCCCGTTTCGAAACAATTTTCTTGTGGTATTAACATGACTTTCTAAGGAGTAATAATAATTGAGTATGAAAAAAATAATTTATATACTAATATTTGTGTGCGGTATGTCGATGAGCAGTTGTAATGACTGGTTGGATGTATTGCCTAAAAATGAACAGGTAACTGCCGATTATTGGAAAACAAAAGAAGATGTGGACGCTGTACTCGCTTCCGGTTACTACTATATGCGTATGACAACACCCAATTTGATTTCTTGGGGTGAATTACGCGCCAGTTCGATATATTCTTATTCTTCCGGAGAAGTTGGTAAATTGCAAAATTTTCAGTTAACTTCCAGTAGTTCGTATTGTGATTGGAGTTCTTTTTACAAAGTTATCAATATGGCAAACTCAGTCATAAACTATGCTCCGGGCGTACAGAAAAACGATGATACCTACACAATAGCAGCCATGAAATCGCATCAAACCGAAGCTTATTTTATGCGTGCTTTGATGTATTTCTATTTGGTACGCAATTTCAAGGAAGTTCCCTTGGCTTTGAATCCCTACGTAGATGACTCGGCGCCATATAGTATTGCAAAGTCCGATGAGAATAGGATTATTGAACAGATTAAGACAGATATAAAAACCGCCTTGGACACAGAAGCTGCAAAAGAATTTTTCGATCACGATAAATGGACAGGAGCTACTAAAGGCAGGGCTACCAAATGGGCTCTGTACGCATTGATGGCGGATGTTTGTCTGTGGTCGGAAGATTATGACGGCTGTATCGAATATGCTGACCGTCTTATCAATGCAACATCAGCCAAACGCCCGGCATTTATGTCTATTCCTGAACAATGGTTTGCAATCTTCAATCCAGGTAACAGTAACGAATCTATATTTGAAATGAATTGGGATCAACCAACTTATGCGCAAACTGCCAATAGCCCTTCCAATTACTTTACAACGACAGAATCTTCTATGTATCAATACTCAACAGCAATGGGCGAACGTTTGGATAATGAGAATCTTGAATTACTCTTTGGTAAAGAGTCTGTACGTGGCTGGCTTGGAGCTTATTTGGCTACAGGAGCCGTAGGATCGGATGGCCGTAGGTTTTATGTTTGGAAATACAAAGGTACGGAAGTGAGAGATCCCGCCGCCGTGCGTACGGCAAATGATGCAAACTATATTATCTACCGAATGGCAGATGTAATGTTGATGAAAGCAGAAGCATTGGTTTGGAAAGGCACTGAATCCTGGGAAGCTGCTGTGGAAATCCTGAATCAAATTCGTACCCGTTCTAACTTGAAAAGTTTAGATATAAACCTGAATGAAACAAATGAATTGGCAATGCTTAATTATGTCTTGCATGAACGGGATATGGAATTGGCTGCCGAAGGCAAACGTTGGTACGACTTGGTTCGTTTCGGAAGAAGTCAAGAATTCAGGTATAAAAAAGAATTTATAGAAATAGTGGTAGAGAATAACTCTTCAGCAAACGATAGCTGGATACGATCGGTATTAAAGAACGAATATGCCTGGTATCTACCTATCAATGAAAGCGAAATAGAAACCAACGGACTTCTATTACAAAATCCGTATTACGCACCTACTAGCAAATAAAAAATAAATGGATATGAAAAATATATTAAAATTTT
>JAVBSK010000306.1:0-9479 GCA_031556755.1 Bacteroidales bacterium
ATGGCAAAATCAAAGGAGATGAATTTATCAGACAGTTTCTTGATAAGGTATGAAAACAGATTGATGGAGAGAGGATAGTTAAGAATTAAGAACTAAGAGTAAAGAAGTTAAAAAACCGTCGACTCGTAATTCATAACTCAACTCATAACTTAAAAATATGAAATATTACAGTACAAATAAACAAGTCCACCCTGCCGGTTTGCAGGAAGCGGTAGTGAAAGGATTGGCTGGCGATAAGGGTTTATATATGCCGGAGTCTGTCAAGAAACTTCCGGATGTTTTTTTTGATCAAATAGAAAATAAGTCTTTTCAAGAAATAGCTTATGCCGTGGCGGATGCTTTTTTTGGAGAGGATATAGAGCCTGATACATTGAAGTCGATTGTGTATGACACTTTGAGTTTCGACGCTCCTGTCGTCAATGTCAAAGGGAATATATATAGCCTGGAATTGTTTCATGGTCCTACCTTGGCATTCAAGGACGTCGGAGCCCGTTTCATGGCTCGTTTGTTGGGTTATTTTATCAGGAAGCAAGGATTGACGGATGTGAACGTATTGGTTGCAACTTCAGGAGATACAGGAAGTGCGGTTGCCAATGGATTTCTGAGAGTTTCCGGAATTAAGGTTTTTGTATTATATCCCCAGGGAAAAGTAAGCCCGATACAAGAGTGTCAGTTTACGACTTTGGGTCAAAATATTACCGCTCTGGAGATCGACGGGACATTCGATGATTGCCAGGCTTTGGTGAAAACTGCGTTCCTGGACAAAGAACTCAATGAAAAATTGAAGCTGACTTCTGCAAATTCGATCAATGTAGCCCGTTTTCTTCCACAGGCTTTTTACTATTTTTATGCTTACGCCCAACTGAAAAAACAAGAAAAAATAAATGATAATCTGGTTATTTGTGTCCCCAGTGGTAACTTCGGAAATATTACAGCCGGATTGTTTGCCAAACGAATGGGTTTGCCGGTCAAAAGATTTATTGCCGCCAATAACAGGAATGATATTTTCATGAAATATCTGAAAACGGGAGAATATCATCCGCGCTCTTCGGTGGCTACGATTGCCAATGCAATGGATGTCGGAGATCCCAGTAATTTTGCCCGTATTTTAGACTTGTACAATCATAATCATGCCGCAATCTGTAAAGATATATCCGGTTGTAGTTATCCGGATACGGCAATAGCTAAAACCTTGGAGACTTGTTTCAGGGAAACCGGTTATTTGTTAGACCCTCACGGCGCTTGTGGTTATCAGGCTTTGATTGACGGTCTGGCCCCGGATGAAACGGGAGTCTTCCTGGAAACTGCTCATCCTGCTAAATTCAAAGAGACCGTTGAGAATATCATCGGAAAAGAAGTGGAAATACCTTCTAAACTCAGGGCTTTTATGCAAGGGGAAAAACAAACGGTCAAACTTTCCAAACAGTTTGCAGATTTTAAAAACTTCCTGATAAAATGATCTTGAGAAAGATCGATTGAGAGAGTTTAGACGACCCAAAGAGTTTTGTAAATAGATTACTGTTTCATGAAAATTAATTCTTCTACGGCTATTGTTCTGGGAACAATTCTGTCGTTTTTAATGCTGTTTTATTCGTGTAAAGAAAAAAAAGAACCGTTAAAACCGATTCGTTATATAGGTAGTTACAACAGGGACTTCAATGATTTGAACGATGCCCACCTGAAATCAGCCAAAGTGATAGGAATTGATCCGATCAGCGGACGGGAAGAAGCGAAGAAAATGAAGAAAAAGCTCAAAGAAATCAGGAATACAGATAATTACACCATTGAGGAGTTGACTCATTCGATTCCTTTTCTGGTGCCTAAAGCTGCCGATTTATTGACTCAAATAGGCGTGAATTTTTCAGATTCGTTGAACCACCTGAACGCCCCTCATTATAAATTACGAGTGACCAGTATCACACGGACTAAAGATGATATCAGCAGTTTGCGGAAAAGGAATGTGAATTCTACGGAAAATTCAGCGCATATGTACGCTACGACCGTGGATATTTCCTGGGTGCGTTATGAAAAAGACTCCAGGGATAAACAGGATCTGACACCTGAACAACTCAAAATGGTATTGGCTTCTGTTTTGAGAGACTTGAAAAAAGATAAAAGATGCTATGTTAAACATGAAAAAAAGCAAGGTTGTTTTCATATAACAGCAAGATGAGATCCTTTATATATATAGCATATAACGGGAAAAATTATTGTGGTTGGCAGAATCAACCCAATGGAACGTCCGTACAACAAAAGATAGAAGAAACTCTCAGCATTTTGTTGCGGAAACCGATTGCTGTTGTAGGTGCCGGGAGAACCGATGCCGGGGTACATGCCTCTCTGATGGTGGCGCATTTCGACCATGACCCCATTTTTGAACCCGATGGATTCGCGGAAAAGATGAATCGCATGTTACCGGGCGATATTGCTATCCGTATGATCAAACCGGTTCATGAAGATGCTCATGCACGATTCGATGCTGTTTCCAGGACTTATAAATATTATGTAACGACGAAGAAAAATCCGTTCCGGAACGATTTTTCCTGCCGTATTTCTTTTCCATTGGATTTTGAAGCGATGAACCGGGCTGCATCGATTCTATTCGACTATATTGATTTCACCAGTTTCAGTAAACTGCATACGGATGTCAAGACAAATAATTGCAAAATCATGCAGGCGGAATGGATCAGGGAAGAAGAAGATATGTGGGTGTTTACCATCAAGGCGGATCGCTTTCTGCGCAATATGGTGAGAGCCATAGTCGGTACTTTATTGGATGTGGGAAGAAAGAAAATAACGGAAAAAGATTTTCGTGCCATAATTGAGCAAAAAGACCGTTGTAAAGCTGGTACTTCCGTCCCCCCCCAGGCGCTTTTTCTGGTTGATGTAGAGTATCCGTATTGAGATTGTTTAATTACGAATTACGACTTGACGCTTTCTTTAACTTCCGGATTCATGTAACTCCCTATAACTTCATTTAACTCCTTCTAATTCTTAGTTTTTTATGTGGTTGTCACTTGCTTTTATTTCCGCTTTTCTACTGGGATTATATGAAATAAGTAAAAAAGCCTCGTTGAATAATAATGCTGTTATTCCGGTATTGTTTCTCAATACATTATTCAGCAGCCTGATATTTCTACCTTTTGTCGTCATTTCATTTGCTTTTCCCACATTGCTGGAAGGAACCTTGTTGTATGTCCCTCCGGTTCCGTTGGCGACTCATGGATATATCCTGCTCAAATCCATGATTGTCCTCTCTTCCTGGATAACAGCTTATTTTGCAACAAAGCATTTACCATTGACGATCATAGGTCCGGTCAAAGCTACTCAACCGATGCTCGTACTGATAGGCGCTTTATTGATTTTTGGGGAGAGGTTAAATTTATTTCAATGGATTGGAGTTATTTTGTCTATTCTTTCATTTTGTTTACTTTCTCTTGCCGGAAAAAAGGAAGGTATTAATTTTAAGAGGGATAAATGGGTGTTCTTCCTTGTATTGTCTGTTATCACCGGAGCCTGCAGTGGTTTGTATGACAAATATCTCATGGGGCGCTTTGATGTGATGACCGTACAAGTCTGGTATAATTTTTATCAATTGCTGATCATGACGGTTATCCTGTTCACTGGTTGGTATCCGTTCCGTCATCAAACGACAACTTTCTCCTGGCGTTGGTCGATTCCATTGATTTCTCTCTTTTTATGTGTAGCGGACTTCGTTTACTTTTATGCTTTATCCATGCCTGGTTCCATGATTTCCATCGTTTCAATGGTCAGGAGGAGTAATGTATTGGTTATTTTTATTGCCGGCGCACTTTTCTATCATGAAAAGAATTTGAAAAGCAAAGCGATTGATTTATTTTTTGTCTTGTTGGGGATGTTTTTCTTGTATCTCGGATCAAGATAGTGAAATCCAAACGTCTTGAAAATAAACCAATGCTTGTTTAATACTAAATTTTTCTTATTTTTGCACAAAGTATTTAAAAGTGTGCTATTTATGGTTACTTACGAAGGAAATTTTATAAAGCTATTTGAAAACAGTTTCAAATACAATTGGGAACTTCCGGCGATGTCTGATTATGGAGATTCCCGGGTTTTGACATACGAGGATATTGCTCGTGAAATAGAAAGGTTACATGTTATATTTGAAGCATGTAAACTCAGGAGAGGAGACAAAATTTCCCTGATAGGACGAAATAACTCAAACTGGGGTATCGCTTACTTAGCGACGGTGACTTACGGAGCGATCATTGTTCCTATCCTGCAGGATTTCAATCCTAACGATGTGCATCACATCATCAATCACTCGGAGACCGTATTGTTATTTGCTTCGGATCAAATCTGGGATACGTTGGAAGAAGAGAAGATGGAAGATGTAAGAGGTGTTTTTTCTCTTACTGATTTCAGGTTGTTGTACCAAAAGGACGGGGAAACTTTCAATCAGATCATGTCCCGCATCAATGCAGACCTGCTAAAAAAATATCCCAAAGGCTTTTCAAAGGAAGATATTAAATACGCAGAACTGTCCAATGACAAAATTGCCGTATTGAATTATACATCAGGAACCACGGGATTCAGCAAGGGAGTAATGATTACCGGGCAAAACCTGTTGGGTAATTTGCTGTTTGTCCATGAAAAAGAATTGATGAGAAGACATGATAAAATTTTATCTTTTCTTCCGTTGGCGCACACATATGGTTGTGCTTTTGAGTTTTTATATGCCTTGACGGAAGGATGTCACATCACTTTTTTAGGTAAAGCTCCGACTCCTAAAATATTGTTAAAAGCCATGGAGGAAGTCAAACCGAGCATTGTGATTACGGTTCCTCTCATTATGGAGAAAATTTATAAAAAGATGATTCTGCCCCAGTTGGGAAAACGAACCATGCGCTGGGCGTTGAATATTCCGTTGCTTGATAGCCAGATATACTCTCAGATCAGGAAAAAATTGATAGATGCCCTGGGAGGTCGTTTTTCTCAGGTTGTCATTGGCGGCGCTCCTTTGAACAGAGATGTGGAGGATTTTTTGTATAAGATAAAATTCCCTTTTACAGTCGGTTACGGAATGACGGAATGTGCTCCTTTGATCAGTTTTGATAATCATTTTGATTTTATTCCCACTTCCTGCGGTACAGTCTTGTCCAATATGGATGTGAGGATAGATTCTGAAGATCCTTATAATGTTGCCGGAGAAATTCAGGTCAAGGGACAAAATGTGATGCTTGGCTATTATAAAAATGAAGAAGCTACAAAAGATGTTTTCACTGAAGACGGCTGGCTTAAAACCGGAGATCTGGGAACTATCAATGAAAATAAGAAAATCTTTATCCGTGGACGTTCCAAAAACATGATTCTGGGTTCGGGAGGACAAAATATATATCCGGAAGAAATTGAATCCAAATTGAATAACCTGCCTTTCGTCATGGAAAGCCTGGTCGTCGAAAGAAACGGAAAACTGATCGCTCTTGTTTATCCGGATTACGATGCTGTAGATAATACCGGGGTAGAAGTAGAGAATTTATCTGTTATCATGGCCGAGAATAAGAAAATCCTGAATGAAATGGTTGCCGGCTATGAGAAAATAGCGGAAATACACCTACATCCCATGGAATTCGAAAAAACACCTAAGAAAAGCATAAAAAGGTATCTTTATAAATAGGTAAATTATGAGAGAGAAATACTGGAAAATTAGTAATCGGAATAACTGATCCAAAAGCCTGATTCGCACACAGATTACGCAAAATATACGGAGATTCATCCGGTGTAATCTGTGTGCGATGGCAAATGTCAGTTTAGATTTTTACTGATACACCAGGCTTCAACTACGTTCATGACATAATCTCCCAGTTTTTCACATTCTGAGATGAAATCCATGTAATAAACGCCATCCTGATATTCGTATTGTTTAGCATTGACAGCTTCCAGATTTTGGGTTTTCAATAGATTTCTGAATCTGTTGATTTCACTTTCAATGTTATAAGATTCGTTGACATCTTTCTCTGTCGGTTCTTTTAATTTTAATACAACAATCATTCGTTCAACCGACCGGTTCACTAACTTCAGCATTTCGTCCACTTGCTTATTTAAATCTTCAGGGAAAGTACATTTAGCTTCATTTCTTCTTCTGATGGTTTTTGCTAAATTGTAGACGGAATCTCCGATACTCTCGATTTCGGTAACCGCTCGCAAGATATCCCGGATAACTTCCTTACTCTCGGAACTCAATCGTCCTTCGGAAACCTGATTCAGGTAATTACCTATTTCAACTTCCATCCGGTCGCTGATATTTTCATATTTTTCAATTCTTGCATATAGTTTTAAAAACTGAGTTTCATCCTTCAGGTAATATAAATCTTTCAGCATCTGGAGCATCCTGTGTGTACGTTCGGCATAAACCGTTGTTTCGTTCTTAGCTTGCAATATAGATAATTCGGCGGTGGATAACATTCCGGAAGAGATATATTTGAGTTGAAATTCTTCGTCGGATTTTTTTCCCTTAATCAATTTTGTACATATTTTCACGTAAACCGGAGTAAACCAAATCATCAAACATACATTGGTAATGTTAAAGAGAGTATGAAATAAAGACAATGCATACGAGACTGAAATTTGCAATGAAAGCAATTGCTCTCTCAGGCTGATCAAATGAGGATCCGTCAGTGTTTCTTTTCCGGTGATTTTAGAGATAGTATCTGTATCCAGTGTGCTTAAAAAGTGATTCAAGGCATGAGGATCTCCGGGTCCGAAATTCAGGACAATATTTGAAACCATGTTGGTAAATGGATAAAATAAGGCCAATATCCATACAACGCCAAAAACATTGAATAATAGATGTGCGACAGCAGCTCTTTTGGCGGAGAAGTTGGCTGAAATGGCAGCCAGATTGGCCGTTATTGTAGTTCCAATATTTTCTCCGAGCACCATTGCTGCGGCTATTTCAAAGGAAATCCAGCCTTGACTGCACATGATTAATGTAATTGCAACAGTGGCGCTTGATGATTGAACAATGATTGTAAGTAATGATCCGACGAGTAAAAAGAGCAGAACGGAACCATATCCCATATTGGTATATTCCTGCAGGAAAGAAAGAATTTCCGGATTGCTGCGTAAATCAGGAACGGAAGCTTTGAGGAAATCCAATCCCATGAAGAGAAAAGCAAATCCGATCATAAATTCACCCCATGATTTCCGTCTGCTTTTATTTGAGAACAATAAGGGAACGGATAGCCCGATCAGAGGAATTGCAAAATCGCTGATATTCACTTTAAATCCGAAGATGGAAATAATCCAGGCTGTTACTGTTGTTCCTACATTCGCTCCCATGATCACGCTGATCGATTGAGCCAGAGACAGTAAACCAGCATTCACAAAACTGACAACCATCACTGTTGTTGCAGATGAAGACTGAATCATGGCTGTAATTAAAAGTCCCGTGAAGACACCGGCTATCCGGTTGGAGGTCATAGCGGAGAGGATATTCCTTAGTTTATCCCCTGCTACTTTCTGAAGCCCTTCACTCATGATTTTCATTCCATAAAGAAAAAGTCCCAGAGAGCCGATGAGTTTCAAAAAATCAAATAAAGAGTAGTTCATTTTGAATGTTTTAGGTATTTTATCTGTTGTAATGTTAGCTTACTTGGAATTTATTTACGAGACAAAAATATTAATTTTTTTTAGGGATACAATTCTTCTGCTGTTTTATCAACTCATATTGTCCGGATGAATACGAATATTTTTACGACAAAATGGAAAAATAAAGTGTATTTTGATAATCGAATTTTTAAAAAAAATACGTTTTCATCGCGCACTCCATATAAAATATAAGCCATTATCAACGACAAATGATCATCACATGAAAAAACGTTTTTTTATTCTTTTCATCTTGTATTTTACGGGTATTTACTTGCTTTCCGCTGCTGATTTTTTCGGAAAAGGTTATATCATAAGCCTTCAAAATGACACTATCAAAGGGTTTATTGACTTTCCGGGAGAAAGTGAAATCAGGAAAGGATTTAATTTCAAAGATATGGAAGGTAACATCCGAGAAAGAAGATGATCATGTCTATATCCTGGAAAAAGAAAATAGTTATTATACCATTTACAAAGAAGAATCTTCTGTCTATTCATTCCCGGGAAAAGTTTCAAGAAAAAGTATTGGAATATTGATTTATCTGTTAAATCCCTGCTCCGAGATAGAAATAAAACAAATCAATAAAACTCTTTTTGATGATCAGGCGATGATTGATTTATTGTTCCGACACAGTACCTGTATTGCTCCTTACGTAGAACAAAAACAATTTACACACAAGGCGAAGACAATAATCAAGCCCATCATCAGGGGAGGATATTCCTACCAATATTGATTATTTTTATCCATATAGTTTTACAATGGGTTTCGAAACCGGATTTTCATACCGGTTTAAGCAGATGGGAGCGTATGCAATGTTTAAAAAAATACTTTTCTATGATTTTTACCGTAGATGCCGGTATTTCTTATTATTTTTAAAACGGAAGATCAGTCAATGATATTCTTTACGAAATGGGAAATGGATATTTCATCGCTACAAGTTACAGATTTTTAATTCTCAGTTCTTGTTTAAGGACTAAAGTCCATCCGGACGTTCTGCCCCTTTCTTAGTTCTTGGTTCCCTCCACTAAATCCCCGAGATATTTGTAGGTAGCTTGTTGAGCCTGGATATTTCCCTGAGCATTGTTGTATTTAAATATGTTATTGAGGTGTTCATCAATGAAACAAGCGCTTGTATTGTCATTCAATTGGATGTTTAATATGTCAATGATCTGTTGTTTGATGATTTTATCCGATACGGGAAAAGCGGTTTCAATGCGACGATACAGATTCCGTTTCATCCAGTCAGCGGAAGTCAGGTATACATCTTCTTTTCCTTCGTTATAAAAATACCATACCCGGGCATGTTCCAGATAGCGATCCACGATGCGGGTTATCCTGATATTCTTGCTAAATGTCTGATTGGGAACTGCACAACAGATTCCCCGGATAATCAAATCGATTTTCACGCCGGATTCACTTGCCTGATACAGTTCTTCAATCATCAGATCATCTTGTAATCCATTCATCTTTAGTGTAATGCGTCCTTCCTTCCCTTGTCTTACATGATCAATTTCCCGCTGAATCATTGCTTTCAGCGAAGGTACCAGGTTGAATTGAGAAACCAGAAGATGTTTGAATTTATAATCGGGAAGATGTCCTTGCAGGATGTCAAAGACGCGCTCAATTTCTTCCGTCAGATACTTCTGGGATGTCAGGATAGACATATCGGAATACAGTTTGGCGGTCTTTTCATTGAAATTACCCGTACTCAGGTAGGCATAACTTTTGCCGTTCCTTCTTCCCAATCCGGGTTTCTCCGTAATCAAAGCGAACTTGGCATGAACTTTCAGTCCCTGTAAGCTATAAATGATTTTTATTCCCGCCTGTTTCATTCTTTCTGCCATTTGCAGGT
>JAVBSK010000358.1:0-3221 GCA_031556755.1 Bacteroidales bacterium
AGTAAATTTGTGTTTTTCAATGCTGTTTTGTAGCGTAAAGTGCAAACGTATGGATTTTTTTTCTGAAGGCAAAATTTTAAATGATGTTATAGAACATAAAATAATGTGCTAATGAGATAATGTGTCAATGTATTGACAATATCAACGAATATCTACTAAGTATCGAATTCCTGATTCCCGAAGTTTCGGCAAGTTCGCCGCAGTTTGGATTCTCAATTGCCGAATATTCAAAGCCATTTTTGAATCTTGGCGCCTTGGTGGCTATTTTATTTTTGAGATGAAGACCTGAAAGATTATTTTCCTCTATGTTTCTTGTGCCTCTATGGTATAAATTCATAGCGTCCGCAACTAACACGAATTACCAAATTTGAAAATAATTCGTGTTATCTGCGGACTTATGCTACTTTACTTTTTATAATTTCTCCGTTTTCCCTTTTAGCCAGACTTTTTCTTCTTCATTCAGGAAAGGAGATAATTTCTCAAAGACCTGGCGATGGTATTCGTTCAACCAATCGATTTCTTCGGATGAGAGCAGCGATTTGTCTATCGGAGTTTTGTCTATCGGAAACAGAGTCAATGTTTCGAATTGAAAAAATGCTCCGAAAGGAGTCTTTTCCCTTTCGATGGTTAAAATCAGATTTTCCGTACGGATGCCGTATTCGCCTGTCCGGTACAATCCCGGTTCATTGGAACAAATCATACCCGGTTGTAATGCGGTCGGGTGTAAATCCATACGGATACTTTGCGGCCCTTCGTGGACGTTCAGGAAATGTCCGACTCCGTGACCTGTGCCGTGCAGATAATTGAGTCCTCTGTCCCAAAGCGCTTTTCTTGCCAGGATGTCTAATTGAACTCCTTTTGTTCCTTGTGGAAAACGGGCTAATGCCAGGCGGATATGACCTTTCAGCACCAGGGTATAATCCGTGCGCATTTGTTCCGATAGTGCGCCGACAGCAATCGTGCGGGTGATATCTGTTGTTCCATCGAGGTATTGCGCCCCTGAATCGATCAATAATAATCCTTTTGGTTCCACCACCGCACAGTTTTCTTTTGTTGGATGATAGTGGACGATGGCTCCGTTGGGCCCGTATCCGACAATGTGAGAGAAACTGTCTCCGAAATAATAATCCTGTTCCGACCTGTATTGGCTCAGTTGACGGCAGATATCGATCTCCGTAATTATTTCCCCGGCGGCAAGCGACTTTTCCAACCGGATGAAGAATTTGGTCAATGCGACGCCATCTCTCGTCAAAGCGTTCCGGAAACCATTGATCTCAGTCTGGTTTTTGACGCTTTTTAGAAGATCGACGGGATGCGTAGTTGTTTCTTTGATGATGCAGTTCCTTTGGATGGTATCGTATAAAGCATAATTGATTTTTACCGGGTTGACCAGGATTTTCTCAGATGCGGGACGTTTGCTGATGTAATCAAAAACTTTGTCATAATCAGCTACAATTATCTGTTGACTTTTTAAGTAATTCCCGGTTTCTACCGTTAACTTTTGAGAGTCGATGAAAAGAACGGTTTCTTTTTCCGAGACATAAGCATAGGAAAGGGCGACAGGATTGAATTCCACATCTTTTCCTCTGATATTGAAGAGCCAGGCGACAGCATCCAGGGAAGCCAGTACGGTCGAATCCGCCCCCAGGTAATTGATTTCCTGCAACAGGTTTGTGATTTTGGAACGGGCGCTTGCACCTGTGACTTCTTCGGGAAGCAGAAATATCTTATTGGAAGGCATTTCCGGTCTGTCTTTCCAGATCAGATCAAAAGGATTGAAGTCTGTTCTGAACCTGAGGGTTTTATCTTCAAAAAAAGATTTCAACAACAGCGCTTCGGAAGCAGCGTAAACATTCCCGTCGATGGCGATGCAGGCGTTTGGAGCGAGTTCCCGGCTCAACCAGTCTTTGATGGATGGGGTTTCGGGAAGTCCTTCTTTGAACAACCGGATGGTGGAGTCCTGAAGCTCATTTCCGGCTTGCAGGAAATAACGTGAATCTGTCCATAAACCAGCCTCTTTCAGAGTAAAAGCAACAACTCCGGCTGAGCCTCCGAAACCGGAAATCCATTTTCTAGATTCCCAATGATTGGGGATATATTCACCGATGTGAGGATCTGAACTTGGAATGATGCAGGCATCGATTCCTTCTTTTCTCATTAAATCTCTAAGCGCGCTAATTTTTTCAATTACTTTCATGGTGTCTGCGTTTTTAATCGGTGAAGTGATTAAAAACAATTATCTTTTGATCACATACACCTCAGTATATTCTTCTTCTTTTTCTTCTTTATTTTCGTTTTTCTTAGTGAATTTTTCTTCCCAAACAAGCCAGAGGATGAAAATCAAGGCATAAAAAGCATATCTGAACCAACCATCGTGTAAAGAATCAAACCTTTCAGGATTGTTTCTTGTTAATACGCAAATGGAAGCGATTCTTACAATATTAAATGCTTCTAGAATGATGCTTCCAACAGGTATATACCATAGTTTGTGTCTCAAAGATCCTTTATAACATGCAATGATGATGATAAAAATAAAAATTTGTTTAACTCCTGTACATCCCCAGATGATGCTGATCAGGTTCTTTCCGTCTGCGAAATAAAGATGAGTATCTTGACGGAAAAAAGTTTCTGTATCAGGGAGCAAACGTACCAATCCATAAACCAGTTCTGCAACGTAAGCAGATAAGAAATGGAATTGATTTGTCATGTTTCTGCCGAAAATCGCGATATCCCGACCGCGTAAGTCAGCATCGACTGCAAATTTCCAAAAAAAATGGGTGAAAATCAATAAGGAAATGAAAAAAAATACTCCGATGTATGGATTTAATTCTCTTTTTAATATTTCAGTTCTTGCGTTCATCTTGTTTATGTGTTGTGTGTGTTCTAAAAAATGTGCTTGTGTGTGTTTGAATTTCGAATGCAAAAGTATAGCTGAAAACGATTCAATTTTCTAAATTAAGATTTTACATCTTTAAATAGCTTTTGTTAACATTCGGATATGCTATGCAAGTATGAAAAAATCCTGTATCTTTGTGGCTCTATTTTATATAATAAAACGCTGTGAACATAGTTGTAGACCAGGGTAATACTTCTGCTAAGGTGGCTGTATTTTATGAAGATAAATTGTTAAGTTCATTTATATTCAAATCTCTTACGGTAGAGAAGTTGCAAAAAATGGTAAATGAATATTCTCCGATTAAGGGAATTTTATGTTCCGTAGC
>JAVBSK010000232.1:0-7075 GCA_031556755.1 Bacteroidales bacterium
AAGACGTCAACAGGGACGGAGTAATTGATGACAGCGACCGTACATTTATCGGAACGCCTCATCCCGATTTCTTCTATGGATTCAATATTAATTTAGCTTATAAAAACGTAGAACTCAGTAGCTTTTTCCAGGGAGTATCCGGAAATCAACTCTATGATGTCACAAACTACTTTCGTTATTCTACGGTCTCTTATGGTGGAAATTGGGGCGCAAATTCCGCAACTGCCTATTCCAATGTCGCTGATGATTATTTCAGTAAAGTATGGCGACCGACTCCAGATCCTGCCAATCCGTCCTACAGGGATTATTGGGGAGCTAACTTAAACGGAACAGTACCCCTTCCCAGTTCAGATGCGACTAAAAGCGAAATGAATTTCCGAAACTCTGATTTTTACATCAAAGACGGTTCGTATCTTCGCTTGAAAACCATTCAGTTGGCATATACTTTCCCGAAAGAAATTTGTCAAAAAATGCAATTGAGCAACATGAGAATATATGCTTCAGGGAACAATCTGTTTACCTGGACTGCATACGATGGACTTGATCCCGAGATAGGAAAAACAGTCGGTCAGGAAGGAAATAATCTGTATATCGGAATCGATCAGGGAATATATCCGCAAGCACGTTCTTATATGTTTGGTGTAGTCATTGACTTTTAATTTATAGAAAATATGAAAAAAATTAATATATATATATTGCTTGCTGTCATATTATCTGCCTCCATGTCATCCTGTAATGACCTTTTCGATACCGAGCAGACAGGAAACATTGAAGCAGGAAAGTTTTATAGTAATATGAACAGCCTGAGAATCGGACTGAACGGAGTATATAATGTGCTACAATCCCAGGACTATCAGGTTTCCGAAATCATGTTCGGCGAAGCGATGAGTGACAACTCCTGGAATATCCAGGATGTAGAAGTAAATGAAGCCGCCCAATTGGTCAACTTCCAATTCAATACGGATAATTCCCATATCATGAATCGTTACGAAGTAAACTATCTGGGAATCAACAAAGTGAATCAGGTCATTCGCTCTGCCCCTTATGTAAAATACAGGGAAAATAACAAAGACTGCGAACGTGAAATCAGGGAAGTGTTGGGTCAGGCCAAATTGTTGAGAGCGCTCTTCTATTTCAACCTGGTCAAGACGTTCGGAGGAGTTTCCATCCAACCTGAAGATGTTTCTCTGGAAAATATGCTTGTCAAACGCTCTTCAGTAGATTCAACTTACGCCTATATAGAAAAAGACCTGAGGGAATCTATCCTTTTACTCAGACGAGCCAAATATCCCGATGCCGAATCCGGACAGGTGGCTGTAGGCGGAGCTTTCGGTTTATTAATGAAAGTCCTGGTCTACCAGGCGTCTCCCGGAACACCGACCATTAAGGTGGATAAGACAGCTAAATGGCAGGAAGCCCTGGAAATCGGTCGTCTGTTTATGGATGTAAATTTTTTTAAATACTTTAAGTTCCTGAATTTGGATTTACGTTACATCGATTCCTGTAATTATTTAAGCGACCGGCTGACTCTGGATACTTTATCAACAAAGTCTACTGTTTTCAAAGGAGTAGATGTGGTCAATCTACATCAATTGGAACCATTATTCAATAATGTTTTCAAAGTAGTCGGAGAATTTGACCTGGAATCGATGATTGAAATCAATCACTATGACTTTTCTGCTTCCGGATCATCCATTGATGAAAGTTGGCCTTGTGCAGGCTCTGTTATCAATGCAATCGGAGGAACCAGTAGTATCATCGCCATCACTCCTACTTCCGACCTGACTTCCCAGTTTGCAAATGATCCCCGCTCTCTGTTTACTTATACCGGACGTTCATTAAACGCCTATTATACACAGGAAGAAGCCAGCCCTCAAATCGGTTGGTTCAACTACGGAAATGGGAATATATTCGTGAAATATTATACTTTCCCCAGCGAAGGCGGTTATAAAAACAGGAACTACAGGATCATGCGCTATGCTGAAGTAATTCTTCTGTATGCGGAAATCCTGAATGAAACCGGAGACAGCAAACGAGCGATAGATTTTGTCAATAAAATCAGAAACAGAGCGCGTAAACTAATCGATGAATACGGACCTTCTTCTACTTACAAATACATAGGAACGACTCATGCGCAATTCAAGGATCAGCCATACGCTCCTTATGATTTGACGAAAAGCGCCATCATGAAAGAAAAACGCATCGAAATGGCCGGCGAATTCGACCGCTGGTTTGAAATAGTACGGTTAGGAATTGTATCGGAACGGATGACCTCGATATCCAACAATTCTCCGATAGAACAACCTTCCGGAAAACAACGGATCAGGGGGCGTTATTTCAGGAAAGGAGTGAATGAAATTTTCCCGATTCCACAAAAAGAAGTCCTGATATCCAATGGAGTGATTGAACAGAATTTTGGTTATTAAATACAATCGAATAATGAGAACAAGTGTAATATATTTAATATTGGCCAGTCTGTTACTCTTACAGGCTTGCGACGAGAATAATTATCTGAAAGATCTTTATGTCAAACCAATGGCTAAATTTGAAATTCCCAAATCCGAATACAGTGTTTTTGAATCCGTACTTTTTACCAATAAAGGCTCAGGACAATACTATACGGTATATCCCGGAGACAAAAATCATTGTTACGGCATTGAAAACAATACGGGTTTTGCGACCAATTCATACGGTACATTTTCCTATTCATACAATGATCCGGGAATATACAACGCCGTTTGGATCGCCACTTCCATCAATGAAGACGGTCAAGTGGAAGTAGCAATCGATTCCACCACCATCACTGTCATCGCCAAGGATGGCGGTCTGGATAACATCGAAATCAGCAACATATACAAAATGGACGAATACTCAACGGGAGGATTGAATATTTTTTATACTTCTTACGGTAAAGTCGTAGATGGAGACAGTGTGTTGGTATGTCCTATTCTTTTCCCTGCTTGGAAGGATGCCACATTCAATAGTATCAAAGCGAAACAAATGATGAAATTCGAATTATCATCCTCCAATGCGAAAATGTACTGGGTAGACCAAGGTATTGAAAAGGAAATTATTTCCAATGTATCCACCTACAGGATTGTGTATTTTGTTGAAAACGGCCAATTAAAGACACAGAATTTCAGGGTCAAAACCCTTTCCGGGATAGTTAATAACTACTATGTAGCCCCCGTAATGATTCCTTTATTTACTTCATTTTCCATCAATGGAGTGAATGCTACAATCACTAGGGATGTCAGTAGTTATACAAATTATGATGTTAATATCACACTTCCTTCAGGAACCGATCTGACGAATCTGACACCTGAATTTGTTGTCATGAACAACGATGTAAACCTGTTGGACGGTACAAACTGTAAAGTCACGTTCAAAGAAATTGATCAGGTATCGGGACAAACGGCGGTTGATCTTTCAGGTGCGAACCTTGAATATCACATCGATTATTCTCTGATGGGAGGAAATAATCCGAAACTGACTCAACACGCCGTCATGCGAATAAAAATTACAAAAAACTAAATTTTTCAGGTCTGCCGGACGGAAATCAGTTACTTTTCGTCCGGTGTACCATCTCTTAAACATCATGAAGAAAGCAATTTTACATCTTTTTCTGTTGTTAGGATTTCCTGCTTTGACATTGGCTTTCAGTTATGGAAAATATGCTCAGTTAGCAGATTTCGGATTTGAAAACGGAACGTCGACAGATGCCTTGGGAAACATTTCTTCTACGCTTCTGAACGGAGCGGAAATAGTAGATGACGTGCAACGCGGAGGAAAAGTCCTGCGGTTTTCCTCCGACACAAAAGGATGTTTACGTCTGGATACAAATCCTTTATCTGATACACTGACAGTCTCTTTCTGGGGAAAAAGGGAAGATATCAACCCCTCCGGAGCATGGAGAATGTTTATGGCTCTGTATGCCAATGACGGAAGTAATATTTATCTGACTCCGCTGACCAGTTGGAATGCCAACAGCTATCTGATCATGGAAAATAAGCCTTATGCTTCCTATAAAACAGTAGCGGGTCAATCTGTTGAAAATGATAAATGGTATTATTTCACCCTCGTCTTTGCAGATAATATAGTCAGATATTATATAAACGGAACTTTACAGTCGGAAATAATGTCTCTTTTCAAACTCTCGGATTTTAATTTTACAAAGTTTACTTTCGGTTGTAATCCGGATCTCAACTATCCGATGAGCGGACGAATAGACGATTTGAAAATCTTTCATTCGGCTTTGTACGATAATCAAATCAAGGCGCTGTATGAAGGAAAAAATATTCCTGAACCGAACGATGCAGAAACTTTACCTTCAACCGAAATCAGCCTGACAGCCGACCTTTCCATAAGCCATCAGGTCATTCAGAATTTCGGAGCTTCTGATGGATGGAATACCCAAACGGTAGGCTTATATTTTCCGGAAAGCAAAAAAGAGAAGATGGCAGAAATTTTGTTCAGTAAAGATACATTTCCCGATGGTACGCCGAAGGGAATTGCTCTTTCTTCGTGGAGATTCAATATCGGAGCGGGAACCTATGAACAAGGAGCGGCCAGTCGCATCAATACGGAAGACCGTCGCACCGAATGTTTCCTGAATCCGGATAAAAAAACGTATAACTGGGAAATACAGGCCGGACAGCAATGGTTTCTAAGAAAAGCTGCCAAAACATATCAGGTGGAAGATCTTATAGGATGGCAAAATTCGCCTCCGGTCTATTTCACCACCCGCGGACTTGGATTCCGCGAATTTGGAGACAGCAAAAGTTCTATCCTGAAAACAGAAGAATACAATAACTTCGGAAATTTTCTGGCTACTGTGGTCAATCACTTCAAAGAAGAAGGAATTCACTTCAAATACATCAGCCCGTTGAATGAACCTCAATGGGATTGGACTCCGACCACCGCAGGAGGAAATGTCAATCAGGAAGGAACTCCCTGGATGAACCAGGAAGTTTCATACGTGGTCAAGGCCATCAATCAATCATTTGTCCAACAAGGAGTAATTGCCAGACAATTTATCGGAGAAGCCGGTTCGATCAGCTATTTACTCAATGAAAGTTCCGGATATTACGGCAAACAATTGTATACCTTCTGGGATCAGTCAAGTCCTTTGACCGTCGCCAATCTGCCGTCTTTGTCCAATCATATTTCTTCTCACAGTTACTGGACTGATGCTTCGGCAACCGATATTGTCAACAAACGTCATGCGCTCAAAGAACAAATAAAAGCCTTGAATCCTTCTCTGGATTATTGGCAGACAGAATATTGTTTACTGGGAGAAGGATATAAGTTCGGTCATGCCGACGGAACTTCCCGATCATTGAGTTCAATGGAATGCGCTATTTCCATGGCGAGAATTATCCACAATGATTTGGTGGAAGCTGATTGTACGGGATGGCAATGGTGGACATGTTTTGAATTCGACTCCAACGGAGGAAGCGAAGACCGTTACGCATTGATGCGCTTTCAATTGAACGCTTCGAGAACGGACGGATTGTACAGAACATCCAAACTGTTGTACGCCCTGGGAAACTATTCCCGTTTCGTCAGGCCGAGAATGAAAAGAATTGCAACAAACCGTTCGGACAAGATGTCTGCTACAGATGCGGTTACCCGGCAAATGTTTTCTGCCTATACGGATGAAAACGAAGTCGTTATCGTAGCTGTAAATGCATCTACTGAATCCGTCTCCTTACAACTGAATATCAACGGAACAGTAAACTCAACAGTCAGAAAATGGATTCCTTATGTTACCCGTAATACTCCCCAGGACAACCTGAAACGCTATCCGGATGTCGCATCAAATTCCTCTTATATACTGCCGGGAACATCAGTAGTCACTTTTGTTGGTAAAATCGAGACCGGAAACTCCGATGTAAGAACGGTAAAAACGAAAACAGTTTCGGTTTACCCTAATCCGGCGAATGAATGGGTAACGGTTTCTTCAGATACCAGGATATTTTATATTACGATTTCCGATATCTCAGGAAAAAAAATAGCCGCTTTTTCTTGTAATGACAATCAATACACTTTACCGGTCGATGCACTTCCGGAAGGTTTATATTTTATTACAATAGAAGGTGAAAACGGGATACATATCCAAAAATTGAAAGTACAGAAATAATGAAAAAAAATAACTAATTATAGTATGAAAAATTTATTGAAAATTACAGTTGTTGCATTGATCCTTGTTTTATTTGTCGATCATGGAAATGCCCAACTGAATATGGGCGTGAAATTAGGTATAAACCTTTCCTCTATGCCCGGTTACAGTGATTATACCCATTATAAAATGGATCAAACCCAAACAAACTGGACGGTATCGGATTATTCGATTGCAGACATCTTCCTGCCTCATATAGGAGCAGTTGTTCAATACACCTTTCCTCTAAACTTCTTCGTTCAGCCGGAATTACTTTTTTCACTGCAAGGCTGTAATGAAAAAACATCTGACGGAAGCAACAAAATCTGGTTGGGATATCTCAAATTACCGATTTACGCAGGATATAAAATACAAACTTCCGACAAGATGAATATTTTATTGGGAGTGGGACCTTATGCCGCTTATGGTATTGAAGGAAGCGATCGTGCTTTCGGTGACAACGGAGATTTCAAAAGATTCGATGCGGGAATCAGCGCTTTGGTCGGAATGGAATATAAGCAAATCCAGCTTAACGCCGCTTTCGATAGAGGGTTCGTCGATCAGATGGGTGTTTCCGACTGGCAATCCATTAAAAAAGAGAATAGCCTTCCGGATGTTTATAATCAAACGATTAAATTGTCATTGGCCTTTTTCTTTCGATAGTAGCAACGCTGATTCCTTTCCTGATGCTGCCAGTAAAACTGTCAAAGAGGCAGACAATGCGACGGATGCGGAATTTACGGGAAATTTCATTGACAGGTCTTTGTATTAAATACCCGTTGGCGGAATTAAAAATGGATAAGAAAGTGTCATAAAAAGTTGTGCATAAGCCTAATAATTTGTATTTTGTAATCGCTAAAGAACAGAATTCAAATAGATTAAAGCAAGATGCACAACCTAAAAACAAATTTCGAT
>JAVBSK010000078.1:0-2914 GCA_031556755.1 Bacteroidales bacterium
TGCAATTTTAAATTTTCTATATCTGACCTGATCCTGAATAAAATAGCTGATGAATGAATCATTTAATTTCAGATTTAATTTATCCGATAAAATCTTTGATATGATAACATCCGTCGAGGTTGTGTCGGGAATTATTGCAGGAAAAACGCCTTCAATCAGGTTTTTTTTGAAAAAATGAGTATCAAAATTTTCGTCCACTCCTTTTAAAACAATCCCCTGAAAATCATGATCTGTTTTGATTATTCCGGGTTTTGTGGCGAATTTTTCTATGCGCCTGACTCCTTTGATACGGCTTATTTCATTGATTAAGGTGTCGTTGATTGCGATTGGTTGAGTTTCGTAAGAATGGTTGTTGTCGAAATTAGTGACTTGGATATGGGATCCGAAACCGATGATTTTATTTCTGACTTCCTGCTTGAATCCGATAACAATACAAACGGAAAGAATCATCACAGCCAATCCCAATGCAATACTGACTACAGCGATACGAACTGCAGGAGGAGAAATTTTCTTCTCCCCTTCAGTTCCTTTATAGATGCGTTTGGCTATGAATAATTCAAAGTTCACCTGATAAAATCATCTGTTATTGTAGGCCTCCAGGGCTTTTTCAAGAACCAGCATTGCTTTTTGCAGATCTTCTTTTTTCAAGACATAGGCGATTCGTACTTCGTTTTTACCTAAACCAGGGGTTGTGTAAAACCCAGAAGCGGGTGCCATAAAGATGGTTTGTCCTTCGTATTCGAAATCGGAAAGACACCATTCGCAGAATTTGTCGGTGTCGTCTACCGGTAATCTGGCGATAGTATAGAATGCGCCCATCGGAATCGGAGAATAAACTCCTGGAATCTGATTAAGCCTGTCAATCAGGAAATTTCGGCGTTCCACATATTCATCATAGGTTTCACGCATATAGTCGGCTGGTGCATCCATTGACGCTTCCGCTGCGATTTGTCCTATTAATGGGGGACTCAGCCTGGCCTGACAAAACTTCATCACGGTCTTCTGTAATTCCTTGTTTTTGGTAATCAGGGCGCCTATCCGGATGCCGCACTCACTATATCTTTTGGATACAGAGTCAATCAAGACAATATTATCCTCGATTCCGGCTAAGTGAAATGCTGAAATATAGGGAGAGCTCGTATAAATAAACTCCCGGTAGACTTCGTCAGAAAACAAAAATAAATCATATTTCTTAATCAGGTCACGGATTTGATTCATCTCCGCACGAGAATATAAATATCCGGTGGGATTGTTGGGGTTACAAATCAAAATTCCTTTGGTACGTTTGTTGATCAAGGCTTCAAATTGTTCAACAGGAGGCAATGCAAATCCATTGTCAATTGTTGACGAAACGGAACGGATCACTGCGCCTGCCGAAATAGCGAACGCCATGTAATTAGCATAAGCCGGTTCCGGAATGATAATTTCATCTCCCGGATTCAAACAGGCCAGAAAAGCATACAATACAGCTTCAGAGCCTCCGGTCGTCACGATGATATCATCCGCCGCCAGCTTGATGTTGTATTTGGCGTAATAACCTACCAGTTTTTCCCTGTAACTACGATTTCCTTCACTTGGACTGTATTCCAGAATTTTCCGGTCAATATTCCTGATGGCGGAAAGAGCTTCCTCAGGGGTGGGAATATCGGGCTGGCCGATATTCAAATGGTGTACCACAAGTCCGCGCGCTTTGGCGGAGTCGGATAAAGGACCCAATTTTCTAATGGGTGAAGCGGGCATTGCTACTCCGCGGGAAGAAATTTTAGGCATCTTTTATTCTGTGAATTTGATTGTTTTTTTACTTTACAAAAATACTTTATTCTATCAGCATAACAAAAATAATTAAAATTAAATTCAAAAATACTTGAATCGTGAGGCTATGTTATGTACTTTCGTAGTCTCAAACACTGTTTTACGTTGCGCTATGTTAAGATTTTTCACCAAATTAAATGACAAGACTATATTGTTAATCATTATTCTTTTGATTTCAATTTCAAGTTATTCACAACAAATACAACCTGAACGTCGGGATATGGAAACTCAAACCGGGATTGAAAGACCCGATCTGAAGAAGATACCCAGGGAAAGTAACTTGCTTAGCTCTCCTTTTGAGGAAGATACTTTTTCTGAGTTAAACGAGGGGGTTATTGATCCGATTTTTATGCCTGTCGTCTTTACGGGAAAGGTTTTGCCAGATAACTACCTGGCGGTTTTTCCTCCGTTCTCATTGGAACAGTCGAAAATGGATTCACTTCTTTTGAATCATGACAGATGGCCGGCTGCCGATTTCATCGAAGAAGAAAAACGATCCGAAGAACTGAGACGCAGGGCTTACCAGTATTTTACATATAATCATCCGGATCAGGTGAAGTATAAGTTAGCAGATCTTCCCAAAGACGATGACATTCATGTCCCGTTGCAGGCGGATGGATTCAAGAATTTGTTTAAAGTGGATGTAAATCCCGATTTTTCTATTTTCGAAGCTCCCGAAAAGTTTACATTCAGGAAATTCTGGTTTGTAAACGGCGGACATTTACTGCAATTTTCACAAAACTATATCTCCAAAAACTGGAACAAGGGAGGGGTGGGAAACCTGAATATATTGAGTAATCAGAATATAAAAGTCACTTATTTAAAAGAAAAAATACAGTTTACATCCTATCTGGAGTGGAATACAAGTCTTTATACCAATCCTAATGATTCTCTGCGAAAGACAAAAATAGGAACGGATTTGCTTCGTTCTTACAGTGATTTCGGTATCCGGGCTTTCAATAAACAGTGGTATTATTCTTCGAACCTGGAAGTAAAAACCCAAATGTTAGATAATTACAGCGAAAATTCGACGGTATTGGTGTCTTCTTTTTTGTCTCCTCTGTTTGTGAATATGGGTATTCTGGGGATGAGATATGAATTG
>JAVBSK010000368.1:0-8250 GCA_031556755.1 Bacteroidales bacterium
CAACGGACTGAAAATCCGTGTGTCCCTAGTTCGATTCTTGGTGGCACCACTTTTAAAAGAAGAAAAACGATGTAAATCCCTGAATTTCAATGAAATTCGGGGATTTTACTTTTTAAAGATATGCAAAAAATAGCCGTTTTAGACATAATTCGCTTTGTTAATTCGTATGCTTTTTTCCTGACGAAAAAAACGCAAATAGAATGGGCGTTAATGTACTGAATTACTGTATTTTGTAATAATAAATATATATATATTTTACTTATACTCGGAAGGAAGACAACCAAAAGTATCTTTGAAACATTTGCGGAAGTAAGCGGGAGTATTCATGCCGACATGATACATGACTTCAAACACTGAAAACTGTTTTGTTTTCAACAGTTCAGCTGCTCTATACATCTTGACTCTCAGGATAAACGCATTGATTGTCAAACCGGTGAGCATTTTTGTTTTTCTATAGAGTGTAGAATAGCTCATGTTTAGTTTCCTTCCTATAAATGTGATATCTATTTCTGTGGAATCAATTTGCTCGTGAATGATTTTGGTTAGAGACTCTAAAAAAATTTCATCCAGTTGATTTAAGCCTTTTTTATCGAACAAAGGAAAAGGGGATTGCTTTTTCCACATATCCATCAATTTCAAACGAGTATGTAGGATATTGGATATCCTACTTTTAAGTAAAACAGAATTGAACGGTTTGGTCAGGTAAGAATCTGCTCCCGCTTCGTATCCCTCGCTTTTTTCTTCGGAAGAATCTTTAGCCGTGAGAAGAATGATCGGAATATGACTGGTATTGATGTCGTTTTTTAATATTTTAGAGAGTTCGATTCCATTCAATTCCGGCATCAATATATCACTGATAATAAGATCCGGAATCAAAGAAAAAGCTTTTTCCACACCTTCTTTTCCGTTCGATGCCATTGATAGCTGATATTCGTCTTCCAACGATTCTTTGATATATTCCCTGATCTCGGCATGATCTTCAATGATTAATAAGGAGGGTTTCTGATTATCCGGTTCTTGAATTTCAGCCGGAAATTCTTTTTCCATACTCCTGAGGGGCGATATATGTTCCGTTTCCGGATAATCATATCCTTTCCTGAGCCACAAGGAAAAAGAGGCTCCCGAATGCGCTTTGCTTTGGACGGTAATCAAAGCCTGATGCAAATCTGCCAGATTTTTGACCAAAGCCAGTCCGATACCTGTTCCTGAATTTTGTTGTTCTTTTCTTATCTGATAATATCGATTGAAAATATGAGGAAGTTCTTTTTCCGGAATCCCTTCTCCCGTATCAGAGACAGTCAGTATGATATAATCCACACCTTCCGACGATTCTTCATGAACGGATAATATTATTTTTCCCTGTTCTGTATATTTAATGGCATTTGATAAAAGATTATTCAGTATAATCGATATGATCTCCCTGTCGTGCCAGCATAACATATCTTCCGTTCGGAATTCATGCGTTATTTGTAAGCGTTTATTGTTATTGGATTCGGAAAAATGCAAAACACTTTCCCGGACTATTGTTTCAAGGCTATTGAACTGTACACATAATTTCCGGTTTTGTGTTTCTGTCTTGCGGAATTCCAGTATCTGATTCGTCAACTCCCTCAACCGGGAAGCATTTCTGTAAATCATCGAAATACGTGCAAATTTGGAAGAAGAATTGGATTCCGTTCTCATCAGATCTTCTAACGGACCCAAAATCAGAGTCAGGGGCGTTCTCAGTTCATGAGCGATATTTGTAAAGAAAATCATACGTTCGTTGTGAATTTCCTGATCTTTCTTGTGATTTTCTTTCTCTATGAAAAGATGATTCTCCAGTTGTTGCCTTCTTTTATAGATATGAAAGACGATCAGTGCAATGAAAATAAAGACAATCGAATAACTTAATTTAGCCCATCCGGTCAACCACCAGGGATGAAGTACGCGGATATTCAATTGTTCGGACAATGTAATCCATTCTTTTCCTTTGAAACGATATTTCAGGTGAAACGAATAATTTCCCGGTGGTAAGTTACGGAAAATAACATGTTGTTCCTTACAATTATACCATTCTTTATCCAATCCTTCCAGCCGGTAAGCAAATTCAATGCGATTCGCAAAAGCAAAATCAGGTATTCCAAAGCTGATATTCAAGGTGTTTTGATCATTTGTAAGTTTTATTTCCCGATTTCTTTCCGGTAAAGGAATGTTTTGTTCCTGTAACTCGTTCTGACGTCCTAACAATGAAACTTCGGTTATTATAGCTTCCGGCAATGGAATATCCTGGTAAAAATCATGCGGATTGAAATAAGTTACTCCGTGACGTGAAACGAAATAAAGACATCCGCTTGCATCCACAACAGAAGCATTGTCCTGAAATTCTCCTCCTGGTAATCCGTCTTTCGTCGTATAGTTATAAAATATATTTTCAGCCCGTTGAAAATTGGACAGCCCGGAATTAGTCCCCATCCATAAATTTCCGTAGTTGTCTTCTTCTATGGAGCGGATACAAGCATCGGACAAACCGTTTTGTTCGTTGTAAACCTTATACTGATTGAGATTTATCTTTCCATCGACAGCCTGGAAATGTACCAGTCCCTTTCGGGTTCCCGCCCACATATCCCCCTTGAAATCACAATACAAGGTATTGACAGCATTGGAGGGAAATCCTTTGCGGATGTCCTGGAATGCAATCAGTTCCCGTTCCGGAGAGAATTGCGAGAGTCCTTTTCCAAAAGTCGCAATGTAGATATTGCCTGCCTGATCGCCTGTGATATTTCTCAGTATATTGTCCTGAATCGCTGCGTTGACGGAGTCAGGCTTGTCGAATGTTTTTGATATGGGGTCGTAGAGATAAACACCATGATGTGTTCCAATCCATATTGTTCCCCCAGAGTCTTCATACATGCACCGGACATGAATAGGCAGGCTTGGTTCAGGATTCAATTGTTTCAAATTTCCGGTATGCGGATCATAACAAAGTATACCTTTCAGGAAGGTTCCAAACCAGATGACCCCTTGGGAGTCCTTGAATATACTTTGCACCAGCGTATTTCCCAATATCCGGTTGATCGCTCCGGTTTTTTCGGGAACTTTGATTCCATTGGAGAAAAAGTCGACACCGGCGGCATCTTCCCCTACCCAGATATCACGTCCTGATTGTAAACATAAACTAACCGGAACATATCCTCTCAAAGAAAATTGAAAGTCTTTTGAAGGCGTATGTTGCCAGGTTTTGAAAGGAATTGTTTCGTGAGGGATGAAATTCAAGCCGTCTCCTTCGAAGCCTACCCATATATTCCCATAAGAATCATTCTTTACGGAAGATATATGAATACTCGATACCCTGGAATCTTTATCTCCCGCCCTGAGGTTTTCAAAAATAATTTTAGCATGAGGATTATGAATATCCTGCTTCAAGTTCAGGATACTGATTCCCCCCATCCGGCAGGCAAGCCATAATTCCTCTCCGTTTCTACAATCAATATCGTATATCTGATCAGATAAAAGAGAGAACTCATCCGTAGGAATATGTTTGAATGTCCGGAAGGTTTCTGTCTCCGGATTGAATAAAGCAAGCCCCTCTCGGGTTCCTATCCAAACATTTTTTTGAGGATCTATGAAAATACAAATCACTTCATTGCTGGGAATGGAGAAATTATTCCGGTTATTTCGACGGAAGTTCTTTGCCGTTTTACTTGAAACGGAGAGAACGGTCAACCCGCTCTTCAGATGTCCGACGTACAGTAAATTCCTGCGATCAGAGCAAATACTCCAGATATGGTCTTTGGGCATTCCCTTGACATTGTCCTGATTGAAATGGGAAAATTCACGAAGAGAAGGATTCAGGTAATCGATTCCTGCGGAGTAGTTGGCGATCCATATTCCTCCGTTTTGATCCAAATCCAGATCCGTTATCTCATCAGAACTGATGGAAAACATATCATCCGGATCATGTTTGAATGATTGAAACGTTCGTGATCCGGAATCGAACAAACTGAGCCCGTCTCTTTCTGTCGCTATCCATATTTTCGATCTTATGGAATCTATAAGAAGCATATTCAACTCATTCCCTGAAATTCCTGAGTTGGCTGTTGTATAAGAGATGAATCTGTTTCCATCAAACCGGCAAAGTCCCTGTTTGGTTGCAAACCAAAGAAAACCTTTACTATCCTGATCCATATCTGCGATAGTGGCATTGGGTAGCCCTTGCCCTATATTGATCCGTTGAATGTAATCAGGCAAGCCTTTTATTTGAATAACGGCTGTTAACAGGATAACAGCCGTTACAAGATATTTCAATTTTGCGTTATTCACTCTTTCATTTGACGATAACAACAACCAATCCGTTCACAAGGTATTTACCTTGAGGCAGACAAATATAGTTATTTCCCGGAGAAATACTTTCTTTTGAAAAAAGACTTCCGTTAATTGTATAAATAAGGAGGCTAGACTTCCTGTCGCTTCGTACGAATATGCCATCCCTGAGGTTTTTGATTTGAATAGATGAATCATCCATTTTGACATAAGGGGTATTGGTCGAACCGGATCCCCAATAATACAAACGGAAATCGTCTGCTTGAAACCATCCGGTTGATCCCGTTCCTGTTCCTGATGATTTACATCCGATACGTAGGGTTTCACCAGTCGCGAGTTTGATACTGCCTGCCGAGAGCAATGTCCAGTCATTGTTATTATTTCCGCTGACATTGGTCAGATAGGGTGACTCGTATAATTTCTCTCCAACCTGGGCATAGACCCTTTGATCTATCAATCTTTCCGTACTTTCCGTATTACGCATGGAGGCCTCAACGCTATATACTCCTGAGGGAAGATCCTTTATCTCCTGATAAAAATCCAGCCAGGTAATGTTTTCACAGGCTACACTGAGAAAATAACTACCGTGAGCGGAAGGTCGGTCGCTCCAGGTACGAGCGTCTTTCCATCCTGAGGCTTCATTACTGAAAACCCATCCTGTTGTATTGTTTGTTTCAAAACTGGGATTCAGAATCCTTTCGGTAACTTCAAAACATTCTCCTTTCAAGGGCTGCGCAACCAATTTGGTTTGTTCTAAAAGTATTTTCAAGGTATTATTTGCCACATTGACTTCTTCTACCGTAGAACTGTCTCCGAAATAGATACCCAATGCATTGTCAATAGCTTCCGACAAACTTGTTTTTGCAGGAGAATCGGTCACCTTTACTATAAATTCTTCAGCTTCCGTAATCGTTGTTCCGAGAGAAGTCATTGCCGTAATGGAGGCTTTCGCATTGGCAATGGCCGGAGTAAGAACTTCTATTGCCGCATTGATTGCCGTTTTACTGTTTGGATTTACAATCTGGCCTGCATGAATAGCTGTTTGAAGAGGAAATTTGGTAGCACCCGCAATGGAAAGAGAAACAGTGGCTTCCGCTTCGGATATCAAGTTATTCAATACCTGTCTCAACGCCGTTAAATCCTCCGAAGCGCCTCCTTCGATGATAATTTCCAGCGGAGCGGATGTCGTCGCTCCTACTGCAGGAGTTCCGCTGTAACGTGCAACAAACGAATGATTTCCATTAAATAATCCGGAACAGGTATAAGTTGCCGTACCATCACTTTGTACGGGAAGCACTCCTATGATTCCATCATCGCACAACAACTGTACATATGCTCCGATTGAAACGCCTCCGGCTACTGTCGCTTTGATTTCGAATGCTTCATCGAATGAATAGGTATTCTTACCCGTTTGTAGACTGATACTCGCTCCTCCTGTACGTAAAACGGGAAAAATGCGATATAATCCGCATCCATGTTGTTTGATGGAAGGAGAAAATGTATTGTTTTTAAACACTCCGGTTTTTTCACCGCTCCACATGTTCCGGATTTCACATTCCTGTCCTTCCGCATATCCCAGTGTCCGTAAATCAAGAGTTATATTTTCATATTTGGAAGGCGTAGGATCTTCCGTGAATACAAGAAATTCCATCGTTACACCTTTGGACGCATTTTCAGCATCGCCGTCATATCCCACCAATGCCGTGAAAGTCGTATATTCATGTCCTTCGGGTAAGGTAAACGTAATGATGGAATTGGCATTTACTCCATATCCATTATTGTAAGTTATTCCGTTCACTACTAAAGGACCGCCATCGTTATTCTTATTGATTTTTACAGTTCCCCAGCCATTAACCGGCGTACCGTCCCAAGTCAAATTGGTCAAAGGAGTTTCATTTCCGTTTTTATCGACCAGAGTGGGATTGATCCAGTCGGCATGATCATAGTCTATACCATCTCCGGCATCGGTGGCAACCAGATATAGTTTTTTTGCATTGGTTATATTGGCAGTAAGATTGATTCCTTCTTTTTGATAAGAACGACAAATCAATCTGGAATTAGCCACAGCTTTCAGGGGATCGATTCCACTGCGGGAAGTCGGGTCTTCATTGAAAACCATAAACTCGACAGAAGATTTACTACCCTGATCACTTCCCGTATTATCAATCCCCACAAATGCTTTGAATTTTTTTACTCCTGCTGGGATATTGAACAACATCGCCGAATTGGCATGAACAGCATAACCATCGTTATATGTTTGTCCGTTGATGGAAAGAGTTCCTCCATTGATATTTGTATTTTTATGAATACTTCCCCAACCGCACGAGCCTTTCAGGTAAGTCAGGCCTGTCAGTTTGACTTCACTGTTATCATCCATGATCAGCGTCGGATTGATCCAGTCGGCATGATCGGAATCGTAACCATCTCCGGCATCGGTAACGATCAGACAGAGCTGGTTGCTTCCTGCGGGAATATCGACTTCAAGATTTTTCCCGTATCCTGTAGTCAGATAAGAAATCGTACCACTGCGGTAAAGAACATTCTTCGTTCTAGCAAATTCTCCTCCTCCCGTATTAAAGATAGCGGCAAACTTGTCTCCATTCGCCGGATCATCCGCTGACCAGATGATTTTGTTGTCTTCACGACTCAACTGGCGGTTATTTGTAGAATAATGATGCATATACAATACCTCCCTATTTGTCAGGAGGGAATCCGTAAAAGTATTGTTTTCCGGTAAATTTCCTCCAAACATAAGCGGTGATTTGAAGATTGTCCACAAAGACATCAAAGTGACCTGCTCGTCTTTAGTAAAGTTTGTAAACCGTTCATTACCTCTTTCTCCCCGGATACTTATTTTCCCGAGCGGAAGCATGTCTGCGTCCGGCCAGGCTCCCGGAGATATATAAGGCGCCCACTTGTCGCAGACCGTAAACTGATAATTCAACTGGCTCCAGTTATCCCAGAAATCGTCGACTGTACGCCACATATTGGCATTTGTACTGGCATGAGTGTATTGGTTTAACGGAGTTTCTCCCGGAGACATGCTGAGAACGATCGAGCGGCCGCATTTATCTATTGCTTTGCGAATCATTTCTATTTCTCCCGTATGGTAAGGACGGGAAAGGTCGTCCACCTTGACAAAATCCACTCCCCATCCGGCATATAATTCGAAGATTGAATTGTAATATTCCTGCGCACCTTTTTTCGCATAGTCTACTTTGTAGTTGTCACGCAACCAGGTACACGCAGAATCGTTACTTGCGATCATGTCACAGCTAATACCATCCGTTCCTTTGACGGGAAGCTTTTTATCCGCCGCCACTTTAGGAAGCCCACGCATGATGTGAATACCAAATTTCAAGCCGAGATTATGAATATAATCAGCCAACGGTTTGAACCCTTTTCCTCCGGCGGCAGATGGAAAACGATTCAATGCAGGAGTATAACGACCATATTGATCATACACATAAACCGGGTCTGTCTGATTGTATCCTCCTGCTTTGTCATTTTCAACGAACCAACGGATATCAACGACCACATATTCCCATCCATAAGCGGATAATTTTGAAGCCATGTAGTCAGCATTGGCTTTCACTTCACTTTCTACGACCGTAGGCCCGTAACAATCCCAGGAATTCCAACCCATAGGCGGAGTTAAAGACCATTTTTGAAATGGAAGTTCCTTTCCGGTTTGTGCATTTATCCCAAGCATGACAAGCCCAGATATCACAGTTAAAATTAATCTCTTCATGATAATTAAAATTTAATAGATATTGAATGTATGAATTTATTTATGTCTGCAAATATATCATCAAGGAAGCAATAGTAAGGGTTATAAATTCATCAATATAGGGTTATAAATTCATCAAAAGAGTTAAATACATAGCAGATAAAGGAAAGATATTTTTTGACAATAGACAATTGAGAATTTTATTTTTTTCGACACTG
>JAVBSK010000049.1:0-12497 GCA_031556755.1 Bacteroidales bacterium
ATTATAATATCAAAGCGGAAGTTACAGCTACCACCCGTTGCGGATTCGAACGATTTACCTTTCCATCCGACAGAGATGGCGCACGCATCCTGATAGATTTACATCCACAAGCAGAGTATGATTTTGAACTGAAGGATATACAGTTGCGTAAAGTGAGTGATTATCGGATAGAAGGTTATTGTCATCAATTCTCATGTTGTGTATGGAGCCACGATGCTGATCAGGATTATACAGTACATTTCGTTCTGGAATTCGACCAACCCATCCAAAGCATGGGAAGTTGGATTAACGGAGATGTAAAACACAGTGTGAATGAACTTATCACAGGAGAATGCAGAGATGCCGGCGTATTCGTTGAATTCGATCAAAAGAAACACCCTGTGGTACAAATACGTTCGGGCATATCTCCCGTAAGTGTAGAGAATGCCGCGTTGAACCTGAAAACAGAGTTGACCGAGCAATTCGGATGGAATTTTGAAGCCATCCGTCAAAATCAGGTAGATGTGTGGAACGACATATTCAACCGTGTAACGATCAGTAGCAACGACCGTTTGGAAAAAGTCCGTTTCTACAACAATATGTACCGGTCTATGTGTAGCCGCAACATTTGGAGTGATGTAAACGGAGAATGGATTTCGACAGACGGACAAAAACGCAAAGTGAAAAATCCGGAAAAAGATGTAATGCTTGGTTGCGATGCCTTTTGGAACTCGTTTTGGAATTTGAATCAATTTTGGAACCTGATTACTCCCGAATGGAGCGGCAAATGGGTGCAATCGCAACTAAATATGTATGATGCGAACGGATGGTTGGCAAAAGGTCCTGCGGGATTGAATTACATTCCCGTAATGGTGGGTGAACACGAAATCCCCTTTATCGTCAGTGCATATCAAATGGGAATACGCGACTTTGACACTAATAAGGCGTTGGAAGCTGCGATAAAAATGCAAACCACTCCCGCGCAAAGAGTGTTCAAAGGATTTGCCGGTAACCGCGACTTGGTGGCTTATATGAAACACAAATATGTGCCTTATGATAAAGGACGTTTTTCCAACACAATGGAATATTCTTATGATGACTGGACGGTAGGACAATTCGCCAAAGCATTGGGTAATACGAAGGAATATGAGAAGTTCAACGAGCGTGGATATTGGTGGCGCAATGTAATCAGTCCCGAAGGCTATTGCCATCTGAAAGACAGCGCCGGCAAATGGATGGAAAACTTCGATCCGTTCCGTAGCGGCGCCAATCACCATTATGTGGAAGGCAACGCCTGGCAGCTCACCTTCTTCGTTCCTCAAGATGTTCCGGCGTTGGTAGATGCTATCGGGAAAGAACGATTCACCGACCGGCTTGAATGGGGATTCAATCAGGACGAAAGTTTCCGTTACAATGCTCCCAACGACCAATACTGGGATCATCCGGTGGTGCAAGGAAATCAACAATCGATGCACTTCGCATTCCTCTTCAATTGGGCGGGAAAACCCTGGCTGACTCAAAAATGGAGCAGATCCATTCTCGAACGTTATTACGGCTACGAGCCTGCAAACGCTTATTTAGGCGATGAAGACCAGGGACAAATGAGCGCATGGGCCATTATGGCATCTATCGGATTGTTTCAAACAGATGGCGGAGCGCGGGTTAATCCGATTTACGAGATCGCCAGTCCTCTTTATGAAAAGATAGAAATCAATCTCGGCGGGAAGTACGGACGCGGGCAGAAATTCACTATAGAAGCAAAAGGTGCTTCCAAGAAGAATATGTATGTGCAAAAAGCGACTCTGAATGGAAAGACATTAAATACATTCCACTTCCCGGCATCCGAATTGTTGAAAGGAGGAAAGCTTGTGCTGGAAATGGGCGACAAACCGAACATGAATTGGGGAATCGGTTTGCCGGAGGTGAAGTAGGGGACTCCAAAAAAGGGGTATAGTCGAAAATAAACTATACCCCTTTTTAAAGTCAATGAGATCAATCAATGATCTTCAGGAAAGCCTGAATAACGATAACCGGAATAAGTCCAGTGTTCATCCCATCCATCCTCGTCCGCCGGAGTATTTGAACCCGCTTTCACTACCCATTCGTATTCCGGAATATTCGGATCTGCCCATTCTAATTGAGGCTTTTCCTCGCTTTCGAATTGCATATAATCATGATGCATTACAAGTCTCAAATAGACACTGTCGACCACGTTTCCTCCGATAGAAGTAGCCGATTTAGAAAGAATATTTCCTCCTAACAATGTCACACGAGTATATAATTGGACGCCGTCATTTAATTGTCCGGCTTCAGTAGGTACTCTGAAATCATCTTCATTTTCAGGTGTAAAGAGAACCAATCCATCTTCAGTGTCGATAAGATAAGTTTCACTTTTTACATTTTCTACGGTGTCTGCACAAGAAAAGTCAGATGGATTTCCTGTTAATTTGAATTTACTCCTCCAAGGCAAAGTCGCCACAGTGGATTCAATCCAGATTTCATTTGCCGTATTGGATGAAGTGTTGTAAATTAATGCCTCCACACCTTCCTGTATGGAAGTGTCGTCATTACTGTATTCTTCACAGGTGGTAGCTACAGAATAACGCCCGTCATAATCGTATGTATTGCTGTTCCACGTTTCCGGTTCGCTTTCGCAAGATGCGAATACCGTGCAAGCAATAGCGCTCAATATATAAATTATCTTCTTCATAGATTAATCTTTTATAATTATTAAATTAAAAGTATAACCGGATTCCCAGACAACTGCTAAGAACAGAGTTTTTGTTCCCTGATCATAAGTGCCACTCACCGATGAAAATTTATTTCCCCAAGGCGTAATTTCACTCTCAACTAATGAAAAATTAGTTCCATCATAAGCCACATAACCTCCTGTAGCATATGCCGGTCCATAACCTCTTCCTACACTGTAATAACCTCCGAACAGGTCAGAAATATAAAATACGCCGGGAGTGGATTGATAAATCGTTTCAGCCGGACTGGATTCAAATTCTGTTGAAGGGCCAGGAACCCGGGTACTTTGAGGAGATACATGATAAAATCCGGATTCTATCGGAGATGGTGTCGGATCATATACGATTACAGTACGGGTGATTGTTTTCGGAAAACCATCTGAATTGACTGCGGTATATGACAAGGTATATTGTCCCGTTTGGGAGGTATTTACTTCGCCGGATACAGTCACTGATTCGGTTACATCTTCGTCGCCTTCGGAAGCCGTATATCCCGGTTCAACATAATCGGTGCCAAGTGCTATGAGTACGATAGGATCTCCTTCAAGTTCTACGTCGCAATAATAAGTAATCCTCGAAACATCTTCTGTTTCTTTCTCGCAAGAAAAAAAGACCATTGTAACGAGAAGTAGTAGTAAATAATATTTATATTTTTTCATATTTTTTCGTGTTTATAAGTTAGCCTGTTTATTTTCCTGCTTTCATATTCCACCAAACACGTTGGCCGATATTCGGTTTCTGAGAAGGGGCATTGATATTTCTTGCAATATAACTATTAGGATATGTTGGAGATGCAGGTACGTTCGCATTCAGTAATTCTCTTCCATTGACGGAAATCGTCAATTCTCCGACTGGAAAGTGAGTAAAAGCTCCTTTTCGACTGGCTTTGATATCAATTTCATTGACAGCAGGATACTTTGTCCTGTTTCGTTCCAGAAAAGATTCAATATGCTGATAATTACAGTTTGCGACCCATTTTTGCATTGCAATTTGTTTGATTTTCGCCTCAGTCGTACCATCTGCCCATTGAGCATAACCTGTTTCTAAGATACTATAATCTGAAATCTTGTGTTGAGCCAATGAAGCTTTCACTCCTGCTTCATAATAATCTTTTGCTAAAGGAGACCCTGCGCGGGCGTATACTTCGGCTATGTAGAAATTAACTTCCCAATCTGACATCAGCATCAAGTCCAGATCCGAAGCGATGATCGCTTTACAATAAGATTCCTTATCATCTGTAACCCCGTTGCTATCAGAATCTTCTTTAGAATCAAAATCTCCAAAGAAAGCTCCTTTGGTTCCCGAGAACAATTTGGCCAGACGAGGGTCGTCATTCATGTTCAGGTAATCTACGAAGTTTTTACATCCGATTACATTGGTTGTGAAATTCTGTGCACCACCTTCTTCAAATTCCCTCATGGGGTGTCTTTTTCCCTCTTGTTTATCATCCCATGTAATTCCTGGTATTTTGGCGCTTGCCGATAACAAGTCAACGCTTTCCATAAAAGTCAATACTTCACCGTTGTTGTACTGAGGTGTTTCGGATAAGCGCAACATCAGTTTCAATTTCAATGCATTGGCAAATTTATACCAGGCATCCATATTTCCTTTATAGATGAGGTCATATTCTGCGTCGATGGAAGATTCACTCAGATCTATGGCCAGCAACATGTTGATTCGTTGCAATAAATCAGTATAAATATCTTGCCCTTTATCTTGTTTGGGATGATAAATTTGTTCGTTTCCACGCAGTGCTTCAAAATATGGCATATCTCCCCAAACATCCGTTATAATCTGCCAGGTAAAAATAGACAACGCTTCAGCAATAAAATAATAAGCTTTATTTTCATCATGCTCTGTCATCTTTTTAATCAGTTTGAGATCGGCCATGGGTTCAGACATCAATGAGGTATAAGCTGTATTGAAATCTGTTGGTAGATATTCGCACAAAGGCTTAAATTGTGAGGCGGTATAGGTTTGTGTCCAGTATTCCGACCAGAAACCACCTCCGAAACCGAAGTCCCATCCCATTAGATTGTTTCCAATGGCGACCTCTGCGGAGGGCAACATAACTTTAGGATCCGGAATTTCGGATAATGCATTCGGATCATGGTTTACATCCAGGAAATCGCTACAGCTCCATGTAAAGAACAAGGAAATAGCAGATGATATTATTAATAATTTTCTTTTCATAATTTTAAACTTTAAAAGTATGTATTAAAATGAAACACTTAATCCGAACACATAACTTTGGTAAGGCGGAGTGGTTCCATATTCTCCGAACTTAGCAGAAACGTTGTTTCCAAAAGTAGTTGTTTCGGGATCGGCATATGGGTTTTCATCCGGAGTCCAAAGCAGGATATTCGAAACTGTCGCAGAGAATTTCATGGAAGAAATCCGCAATTTGTTACAAATGGATTTAGGCATTTGATATGCTAAACCGACATTTCTTAGTTTCAGGTAGGAACGATCCAGAATAGCGAAGTCGCTGTATTGAAATCCGCCATTGCTATAGAATGTGTGAAAAGCAGTCGGATTTATCGGCGTAGTATTTTCGCTGTAGGTTCCATCACTGTTTTTAACTACCGAGTTGGGTACGAGGAAAGGTTTTCTGTCGTTATATGCCGTTTCCGGACCGCTACCTACCCAATGCATGTAATACTTGGTGTAGCAGAAGAAATAACCACCATAACGGAAATCAAGAGTTCCGGACAAGGATATACCTTTGTAAGTAAATGTATTCGTTAATCCCATCCGGAAATTTTCATTGATGTCTTTGTCTATATATTCCATATCGGGAGTAGGAGTCGGATTTCCTGTCCCATCCACTACAGTATATTCTGTCCCATCAATTTTAACTTTTTGTGCAATATTCGTTTTGAACTGTCCGAGCGCTTTACCTTCCACGGCATATATACCCATTCCTCCGAAACCTCCTAAGTTGATTTCTTCGGCATCCAGTTTTTCTACTTTGTTATTGTTTTTTGTGAAGTTATAGGAAATATCCCAACTGAAGTCTGCCGTTTTTACCGGAGTCAGGGAAAGAGTAAGTTCTACTCCCTGGTTGCGGACATCTCCCAAATTAGATATCTGATTGGTATATCCTACAGATGGGTCAAAAGGCCGAACATCGATCAAGTCTTTTGTATATTTATTGTAATAAGAAAAATCAAGACCTATCCTATGATTAAAGAAATGGAGTTCCGCTCCAATTTCAAACTCATCTGTCAACTCAGGCCTTAAATTGGGATTTTCAATTCTATTGGACAATGTCCAAGCATTTACGCCGTTTAACGGGAATTTCAAGTCATCAATGTCAGGATAACCAGGATTCGTTACAGTAGCCGGATCAAAGGATCTATATACTCCGTAAAGAGAAGCGTCTTTTCCTGTACGTCCGTAAGCTAAACGCACTTTGGCAAAGTCGAGAACACCGGTGTCAATATCTCTTTCTTTCAGGAAATCGGTCGCAATAAAACTTAACATACCAGCCGGATAGAAATATGAATTTTGTTCTTTCGGTAAAGTTGATGTCCAATCGTTGCGGGCGGTAAGCGTTAAATATAAATAATCCCTGAATCCCAGATCAACATTGGCGTATGCACCTATAATTCGGTAAAGGGTGGAACTTTGTTCCGAAGTTGCTGGAATTTTTGAGTTAGATAAATTATAAAAACCGGAAATGTCAATGGCGTTAATTGTTCCCAATAGCGCATTATAACCTTGCTCGTTCACGTTAGCACCCAAAATAGCGTTGATAGAAATATCTTTAAAACGATTGAAGTAATTCGCTAAAAACTCATGGTTTGTTTGGAGACGTTGTATCTTCGTTTGAGAATAGTAACCGGGGGTTTGGTTAGAGGCTCCGTTGACCTTGTTGGGGGAATCCTCAGAATATTCGAGCGGATCTATGTGGGTATCCTCTGTTGAAGACTCATAATCGCCCCCGAACCGGTAAGTCAGTTTCAAACTTTTCAAGAGATCATAATCCAACTGGAATTTACCGAAAAATTTATATTTGTCTTGTACAGATTCTTTCATCTGCAAGGTATAATACGGATTGATACCATAGGAAGTGAAATAATTATCTATATTATTAAACTTATCATTATAGTCTTTCAAATCAACAATAGATATGTCGGTAGCAATTTCATTCAATGAACGGTAAATGGAGTTAGTCTGCCCGGTAGGAGCTACCTCATTTTTCTCATAACTGAAATTAACTGTCGTACTGATGGTTGTTTTATTCGCTTTATGAGATCCATTGGTGGCGATTGTATAGCGATTGTATGAATCATCATCTGTCGGGATGGGACCATCAATCCGGTTCTGGGATAGTGAAACGTGATATTTGGTTTGTTCCGTACCTCCGGTCATTGAAAGGGCATTGTTAAAACCTACGCCCAGATCGTAAAAGTCTCGAATACGATCTTTCAGGTATACATAGGGTTTAATTTTCTGGCTGTTATCCACCACATTTCCCCAGACTCGTTCTTCCCCGTCGAAAGCGGGGCCCCAACTTCCGTTTTCATCCAAAGCCCGGTCACCACTCCAACCTTGTCCGAACATGGTTTGTTCTTTTGGGAGACGTCCTACTCTTTGAATGGTTATGCTACCATCATAGTCAACCAAAATTTTCCCATTGGTATTTTTCCCTGACTTGGTAGTAATCATGATAACCCCTTGAGCTGCCCGGGAGCCATAAAGCGCAGAGGCGGCTGATCCTTTTAATACAGTTATATTCTCTATGTCATTGGGGTTTAATGCGTTGATTCCAGAACCGAAGTCTGCTTGATTATTTAGATCATCCACCGCATTATTCAAACTGTTTTGGTGTCTGTTTTGTGCATTGGTAATAGGCACTCCATCTACTATGTAGAGTGGTTGGCTATTTCGGTTTAAAACATTGAAACCACGGATAGAAACATTCTGTGTTCCCCCGGGAGTCTGAGAGGAAGAAACCTCTAGTCCGGAGACTTTCCCTTGCAATGCAGACATTGGATTCACCACTTTCGAATCGGTAATGTCACTTGATTTGAATGAAGAGGTGGCATAACCTAATGATTTTTTCTCCCTGGAGATCCCTAACGCTGTTACTACCACTTCATCCAAAGCTTTGGAATCCGTGATCAAAGTAACTTTCACATTGTTCCCGGCCTCTACTTCCTGGGTTTGCATTCCTAAATAAGAAATGATAAGTTTGTTCACTGTATTAGGAACACTCATGGAAAACTTTCCGTTAAAATCGGTCACTGTACCTGTAGTAGTTCCTTTAGCGACTACAGATGCGCCAATCACAGGCTCTCCGCTATCATCCACAATGACTCCTGCCACTTGTTTGTTTTGCGCGATTGCCAATCCCATGCTTATAAAAAAGCATAATAAAAATAAAGTCAATCTTCTTTTCATATAAATAAAATTAATTATAGTATGTGCATTAATAAAAAAGTTGATAATAGTATGAGTGTAATTATTTTCTCGTAACCAGAAAGAAAACCCTCCTGAAAGCAAAAGCAGCACGTATTAGAGTTATTTCTTTTTGAATTTGTGAATGAATAAATACACGTCTTGATTCCACAAAGGTATATTTATATTTGAAAATACAATAATCTTGATATGAAAATGTTTATTTTTTGTGCATATTGATATTATTTTTCTGTTTTTAGTTGAATAACATTAATTTTACAGTAAAACACGATTTATCAAAAATATGTTTTATTACATATAAATTAAAATTGTATTTCTCTTCTTTTATTTATAATTTGCGCCGCGTTAGTTTGCATGGATATTATTTATATGCATACAACTAATGTAGTTTGATGTGGTATTTTAATTAATAATTTATTAAATATCTGATATTATGAAGGTTTATCAAACAAATGAAATTAAGAACATCGCCATTATTGGTAGTTCAGGGTCAGGAAAGACCACTCTCGCCGAAGCTATGCTTTACGAGGGTGGCGTGATAAAACGCAGAGGTGCTGTGAATGCTAAAAACACAGTCTGTGATTATTTTCCCGTAGAGAAAGAATATGGTTATTCCGTTTTTTCTACGGTTTTCAGTGTTGAATGGATGGGACGCAAGTTGAATTTTATTGATTGTCCGGGATCCGATGATTTTGTGGGAGGGGCGGTTTCCGCTTTGAATGTGACTGATACGGCATTGATGGTGATCAATGGACAGTATGGTGTTGAGGTAGGAACGATCAATATGTTTCGTTACACGGAACAGTTCAATAAACCGGTGATTTTTATTGTGAATCAACTCGATCATGACAAGTGCGATTATGACAATATATTGAATCAACTGAAAGAGTCTTACGGAAATAAGGTAGTGCCTATCCAATATCCCGTTACTTGCGGATCTTCTTTCAATGCGGTGATTGATGTGCTGAAAATGAAAATGTATCGTTGGAAGCCAGAAGGAGGAGTTCCCGATGTATTGGAAATTCCCGCAGAGGAACAGGCTAAGGCGGCAGAATTTCATCAGGCTTTGGTTGAGGCCGCCGCTGAAAACGATGAGTCTTTGATGGAGAAATTCTTTGATGAGGGAAGTCTTAGCGAAGAAGAAATGCGTGAGGGGATTCGTCAAGGTTTGATTTCAAGAGGAATGTTCCCTGTTTTTTGTGTGTGCGCCGAACGTGATATGTGTGTGCGCCGTACCATGGAGTTTTTGGGTAATGTCGTACCTTGTACAGACAAAATGTTGCCGTACAAAAATACGGAGGGAAAAGAAATTCTTCCGAAATCAGATGCTCCGGCCAGTTTATTTATCTTTAAAACAACGGTAGAGCCACATATCGGACGTGTTTCATATTTCAAAGTCATGTCCGGTACTGTAAAAAGCGGAGACGATTTGTTGAATGAAGACAGAGGTTCCAAAGAGCGCATTTCCCAATTATTTGTCGTAGCGGGACAGACAAGAACCGAAGTGCCTGAGTTACTCGCAGGAGATATCGGCGCTACGGTTAAACTGAAAGATGTGAATACCGGGAATACATTGAACGGAAAAGGCGTAGATAATAGGTTCGATTTTATTAAATATCCGAATTCCAAGTATCGTCGTGCCGTCAAACCTGTCAGTGAGGCTGATTCGGAAAAAATGATGGAAGTTTTACATCGCATGCGCGCTGAAGATCCGACTTGGGTAGTTGAACAATCTAAGGAACTGAAACAGACCATTCTTTCAGGACAAGGAGAATTCCATCTGAAAACATTGAAATGGAGAATCGAAAACAATGATAAAGTGATGATTGAGTTCCATGAACCGAAAATTCCTTATCGTGAAACGATTACCAAATCCGCCCGCGCTGATTATCGTCACAAGAAACAATCGGGAGGAGCCGGACAGTTCGGTGAAGTTCATCTGATTGTAGAGCCTTTCCAGGAAGGAATGCCGATGCCTGAGATGTATAAATTCAACGGACAGGAATTTAAAATTCAAGCTCGTGATGTACAAGAACATCCGTTGGACTGGGGAGGAAAATTAGTATTCGTAAACAGCATCGTGGGAGGTTCTATCGATGCCCGTTTCCTTCCGGCTATCCTGAAAGGAGTGATGGGACGTATGGAACAAGGACCGTTGACAGGTTCCTATGCGCGTGATGTACGTGTGATTGTTTACGATGGAAAAATGCATCCGGTTGATTCCAATGAAATTTCATTCATGTTGGCGGGACGTAACGCATTCAGTGAGGCGTTTAAAAATGCAGGTCCGAAGATTCTGGAGCCGGTTTATGATGTGGAAGTTTCTCTTCCGGCAGACTGTATGGGAGATGTGATGGGCGACTTACAAGGCCGTCGTGCGATGATCATGGGTATGTCTTCGGAAAAAGGTTACGAAAAACTGATGGCGAAAGTACCTCTCAAGGAAATGAGCAATTATTCTACTTCGCTCAGTTCGTTGACCGGAGGTCGCGCTTCTTTCACCATGAAGTTTGCTTCTTACGAACTTGTTCCGAGTGATGTTCAGGATAAACTCTTGAAAGAATACGAAGCTCAACAGGAAGCGGAATAATTCGCTCTTCAAATCAGGACACGGAATTGACTCTGTTGAACGTTGTTTCACGAGGTTGGTTCCGTGTTTGTTTATACCTGCCAATGACGCGAATGAAACGAGTTCTCTTTTTTCAGTTTTCGAGGGAATTCGCGTAATTAGCAGACAATATTAATTTCATTATCTACAAGCAATGTGCTATCTGGCGGTGTTTGTACCCTGTGACGAGAGAGAATTGTTATTTGTTTAATGATTCAATTTGTTCAGAAGATAATCCGGTTAGTTCTGCAATTATTTCTATTGAAAACCCTTTTTTCAGGCAATTCTGCGCCATCAGGATTTTTTCTTGTTCGATCCCTTTCTCGAAACCTTCTTCCCTTGCAAAATTAACAGCATCGCGGACATCCTGGTATTCCAATATGCTTTTTCTGTAAGTTTCCATTTCTGTTTCTGTTAATTTCCTGATTTCTGCTTCCCTGAATAATTTCTCAAATATACTCCCTGTACTTCCAACGGACGAGACCCCAGTTTGGACAGGTTCTTTAATGAGAACAACCAGCGGTCTACGTTTATTGATAATTCCTGAACTTGCTTACGGAATTTGGGCAATTCTACGAATATGAAGTTCAATTTCCGTGAATAGACTGTTTTTGTCGTTTCCCTGAATAACCTGACCTGTTCGATGATCCGGTCTTGATCGCTTTCAAACTCATCAAAGACGATAAAGTCTAAAATAGCTACCAAATATACCGCTTTGAGTTGAAAATTCCAAACGCCTTTCGGAGCCTGATGCTGTATCGGGAAAGTTGCGTAAAACAAACTTCTGTCCTTGAAATAGGGCTGTTTTGCTTTTTGGAGTTCGACGATGAAATATTCTCCTTTTTCATTTTTACAGTAGATGTCGAAAACAGCCTTCCTGTTGATTTCCTCGTCTCCGAGCTGTTCTGTAGACAGGTATTGCAGGTCGGTTATCTTTCCCTGTTCGAGGATGATCTCGTTGAGGAAATCAATCAATAATTCCTTGTTTAATTCGTTGAAAAACAGTTTTTTGAATCCGAAATCGGTTAATGGATTCAGGTACTTTTCGTTCATGATAATGTTCATCTTGGTTTTGGTTTTATGTTGAATACTACAATTGGTTTTGGAAAAAAAACGGAATAAAAGTAAATTGTTTTTGGTTAATTGTATGATATATTGCCTGTTATGTGGATTGTTTAATTTCCTTTAATCACTTTCCTTTATTCAATTTTCATTTCCCTGAGGAATCCGGGAATACTTTGTTCAAAGTTGACACCGAACCGAATGTCTGTTTGAGCCTCGTAAGTCCTCTGTATACTCTCTGTTGTAAAAGAAACTGCAACTTTTGCGGCTTGGTTTAAATCGAACCCGTTCAAGAGCGCACTCAGGAGTGCGCTACCGAAGACGTCTCCTGTCCCATGAAAATATCCGTCTATTTTTTTAGAAAAAGCGTATCCGATAGTATCTGTCGTACGATCGTAAGTGGCGCATCCCAATTCTTCTTCCTTGAAATAAACACCGGTCAGTACGATTTTATCAGGACCAATCATGCTTAAATTTTTTAGTATTCGTTCGATGTGCGATTGGGAATAAGGTCCGGGAATATATTGTTCATCCAGAATCAAAGCAGCTTCGGTCATGTTGGGTATGATGACATCAGCTTTTTCACACAGTTTAGCCATCCCCCGGGCGAATTCAGGAGTAAATATTTTATAGAGGTCCCAATTGTCGGCCATCACAGGATCGACCAGGAT
>JAVBSK010000391.1:0-3197 GCA_031556755.1 Bacteroidales bacterium
ACCTCTATCGGAAAGCTAAAAATTCCTTTGGAAAAAGTAGAGCAGGCAACAGATCTTACACTCCGCTTATCAGTAAAAGGAACGCAAGTATTCAACGAATGGAAAATCTGGGTTTATCCGGAAAAACTTCCGCAGGTGAAATCTCAGAATTTGTTGATTACGAATCGTTGGGATAAAAAAGCCAAACAAAAATTGAAAGAAGGAGGAATAGTATTTTTATTAGCCGATACGGCATTGGTTAACTCGGATGTACCTCCCGGATTTTCCGGCATCTCCTGGAATGCGGTTTGGTCGGGTACCCCTCCGAACCTTCTGGGAATTTTATGTGACCCGGCGCATCCGGCCCTGGCGCATTTCCCGACCGAGTTCCACTCTAACTGGCAATGGTTCGATCTGGTGCGTAATTCAAAACCTATGTTACTCGATCATACGCCTTATAATTTCAAGCCTTTGGTACAAATAATCCCCGATTGGAATAATAACCGGAAAATTGGACTTATCTTTGAAGCCAATGTCGGAAAGGGAAAATTACTGATGACGAGCATCGATCTGCAACGTATCATGCCGGAAAGCCCGGTGGCCAGGCAGATGTATTACAGCCTGTCGGCTTATCTTACCGGTGATAACTTTCATCCGGAAGAAACGCTGGCGGAGGAAATGATTGATGTTATCTTTAAATGATAAAATATCCGGATATGAATATGAAATTATGTGCTAAAGTTATCGCTTTCATCACAGTTGTATATCTTTCTACTTTTTTATGTTCATACGGACAGAACCGGCAATATATGAAAGATGCATCGAAAGGTTCCTGGATTATTGCGCATGCCGGGGGACAGGGACTGGCCCCGTCCAATAACATGCTTGCCTTCGATGTTTCCGACGCAATCGGAGTAGATATGCTTGAAATGGATGTATTGTTGACCAAAGACAGCGTATTGGTACTGCATCACAATGAAACGATCGACAGTAAAACAACGGGTTCCGGCTTTGTGAAAGATTATACGTTGGCAGAACTCCGGCAATTCAATTATGGGTATTCGTTCCGGGATACTTTGGGCAATTATCCTTACCGGGATAGTATGGTATTAATTACTACTTTAGAAGAGATTCTTCAAAAATACGGAGAAAAATATCCGATGTGTATCGAACTGAAGAACAAAGATGCTGTCCTGGGAAAAAAAGCTGCGGAGGAATTACTGCGGTTACTAACTCAATACAAAATGAAGGACAAGGTGATTGTCTCGTGCTTCGATGACTCCATTCTTGGATATTTCCGGAAAATATCACAGGGAAAAATTATCACAGGAATGGGAAAATCAGAAACAAAGAAATTCGTACTGTTGAATATGTTTTTCTTTTCTCTGTTTTACAATGATCAATCAGGTGTGATGCAACTTCCTGTGGAATCGTCGGGCCAACGGTTGGATTCAAAAAAATTACTCCGGTCGGCGCATGCCAAAAGTATAGCGGTACAATATTGGACTATCAATAATCCAGAAGAAATGAAACGATTGATTAAACTGGGAGCCGACGGAATCATTACCGACCGGCCTGATTTAATGAAGCGTGTTTTAGCTGAAATACAGGAAGAAAACAACTTCTCAAATGAATAGGAAATGCTAAATGCTTACCCACATCAGGGCAAAATAAGATGTGAAAAATGAAAATCAGTCATATACAATACGATGAATAGATGTTTTGTTTTGCTTGTTACATGCTGCTACAGTTTATTGCTGCACGCTCAGGTTGCTTCCGAGAAAACATACCTGAATGATCTCAAACAAGAGTTTCAAAAGAAATGGCCTGATAATAGAACGATTAACCTTGTTTTTCACGGACATAGCGTGCCGACCGGTTATTTCAATACGCCGAATGTCAGAACATTACAGTCGTATCCGCATCTGACGCTGGAAGCTGTCAAAACCGTTTATCCTAATGCTGCTGTTAATACAATCACCACTTCTGTCGGAGGAGAAAATGCCGAACAGGGAAGCCGTCGTTTTTCCAGAGAAGTATTAGTACACCGGCCTGATGTGTTGTTTATAGACTATGCTTTGAATGATAGGGGAATAGGTTTGGAAAGAGCTAAAAGAGCTTGGGAAAGCATGATAAAAGAGGCTTTGGCGCAAAAACTAAAAGTAATCCTTCTGACGCCGACTCCCGACCTGACCGAAGATATCCTGAACGATAACAGTCCGTTGGAACAACATTCACGCCAGATACGGGAATTGGCCGGACGCTATGGGCTCGGACTGGTGGACAGTTATGCCATGTTCAAAGAATGGAAGAAAAGTGGCAAAGACCTGAAAAAATATATGAGCCAGAGTAATCATCCGAATGAAAAAGGTCACCGGATGGTACGGGAACTGATTGTACGCTACCTGATGGATTCCCCGGAAATGAAGCAATATGAATTAGCAAGCCTGAAACAGACAATGAATGCAGTGGCCGACTGGCAATTGATTCATTTTGAGAACCAGGTGCGGAAAGGTTCGCAATGGCCTAATTCCCATGCATACTGGGCGTGGACCAATGCTACTATGTATGTGGGCATGGCAGAATGGGCGAGTCTTTCCGGACAACAAAAATATTGGGATTTTTTATATACCATAGGAGAGAAAGTGCAATGGAAACCCGGCCCGAGTACCTATTTTGCCGATGATCTCTGCGTGATACAGGCTTATCAACAACTTTATGAAAAATATAAGGACGAGAAAATGATCCAGCCATCGATGGAGACACTTAATCAGATTGTCAACTATCCCAAAACAGGAAGTTTAGGTTATTATGACAAGGATTCACACACCCGCTGGTGCTGGTGTGATGCCTTATTCATGGCTCCTACGGCTTTTGCCAGGATGGGAAAAACGACCGGGAATATGTCTTATTTTGATTTTTTAGACAGAGAGTTTCGTGCCGCATACGATTCTTTGTACTGTCCGCTGGAAAAATTATTTTACCGCGATACCCGATACAAGACCATGCAGGAAGCCAATGGATCGAAAGTCTTTTGGGGTAGGGGGAACGGTTGGGTAATCGGCGGATTGACTGTCATTATCGACAATATGCCGGCGAACTATCCTTCTAAAGCCTGGTACATCGACCTGTATAAAGAAATGATGCAACGGATTGCCGGCTTACAGGATGCTCAGGGATTCTGGCATCCTTCCATGCTGGACTATACGGCATATCCG
>JAVBSK010000273.1:0-15001 GCA_031556755.1 Bacteroidales bacterium
CGTCCAATGCAAGAGAGCGAATGGCAACCTTAAAATCTACAATCTCCTGAATTTCATCAACAAAGATGTAATTTTTTCTGTCACTGACTAATCTCTTTGAAATATAGTCGTATAGTTCCCGATAGGAAACAACATCTTCGAAATCAATATCTTCCTTGTTGATATAGATAATATTGGCATTTTCCTCCTCCTTTTTAATCAGTTCAATAAGTTGGAAAAGGATAAAACTCTTTCCTGTACGCCGATGGCCTATCATCACCTTAACAATAGGAGTTCGCATAAAGGGTTTTATTCGCTCTATATAAGTATCTCTGTGATGCAGAATACTCGGGAATTTCGCCATTTTATTTTAGTTACGATTATAATTAAACGCAAATATAGTAATTATTTTAATCATATTTATAATAACCTACAAAAAAAATGAATTTATTAGACTTTCGATTACAATAAAGTTGATTGAATTTACTCATTATGCGAATTAAGGGTTACCCCCCTAAAAAATTAAATAAATAAAAGCGGCAGCTATTCTGCCAAACACAAAAGTCAATAATCCTTTCGTGGATCTGACTTTACTCGCTCTTTGAATATCTGTTTTCTCAATCAACCAATTGAAGAGCGATTCAATAGGTTGTCTGATAGAAGAAACAGCCGTTGGGAGGATATCGTTGTAAGCTTTATCAAATTGAGTTTCCCAATCAGTCTGCCCCCGGACAGCTTTCACAGGTGTCAACATGGTGGAATGTTGTTGTTTTTCCATATTGTCGAAAAAACAAGCATCCCGATAAATCTTATCACCGAAAATTGCCTGTATTCAATATCATGACAGGCTTCCTTGAAATGCGATAGGTCATTGACCGAAGCGGCTGACACCAGTAATTGTTCAGGATGAGGCAAATGTCCCTTGTTCCTATAAGCTAAGGCATGTATTTAATCCGTTATAAAACATCCCCTTGGTAGAACAAAATCCTTTGTCTGTTATCTCCAGAACAACTTTGGGAGTTCGATTGCCCGAACAAGTGATAATGGGCATAGAATCTATCAGACTGCCCCCCGTATCGCACCCTTCAGGTATAAATTCTGTCAAAACAGGTTCCGTAATTGCCTTGAAAACCTCATTTAACCGGTTGATCCGATTGCAGAAGGATACATAGGAAGGCAGCTTAGGAAACCACGAGAGAAGATGCTCGCTTGCAAATTCATGTATGTGTTTGACCTTGAAACGTTGCTCTGCATGCATCACATACAGATATAAGGCAATCGCCTCCTGGTCGCTGAACTCGGGATATTTGTTGTTGCTAAAACGCTCACAGAGGTATTTTAAATCCTTTTCATAGCGTTCGCACACATACAAATAAATTTTTACTAACTTTGATGCTTTAACCGTGGAAATCATAGGCTTGAGATGCTTCGTAAACATCCTCTAACTTACTGATTCCTACTGTTTTATCAAAATTTAACGAACTATTTTGCTGATTATCAGCACTTTTTTATATTATTTTCAACCCTTAATTCGCATGAATTATATTTATTGGCTTTGATATCATCGGCGATGTCGATATAAAGCTCACCCATTGGGTACCGATACCACCGCCGCTACAAGCGGCACCACTGGAGCGTCACGCACGGTACCAAATGAGTGATATGTTTTTAACTACGACATTGGTCGGAGACTATGCCGAACCTATGGGAATCTAAAGCAGTAATAAAATCTCATATTACAAACAGAATGAAATCCTAAGGATTTTACATCACACGAATATATACTCTTTTGACACAGTTTTATCTTTTACAACACAGACACTTATTTCTTGATTTTTTCTTACAACTTTTTTTCTGACATTCATTTTGTATCGGAATAAAACGTGTTCCGGCCTTAATAACATTTCGAGGATAGATATTCTTTAATAAACACTTACCCGTTTTATCAGATACGAGGGTTGCCGTACCAATGTTTATTATGTCTGGTGTAAATTGTTGCCTATTACAATTTTCGTTGGGAATATATTTGTATAAAATTACAGGTGTCGGACTTTTAATTGTATCGCAATCATAAAATTTATATATATCCATTGCGCTGTTGGGTATTGATATTGCCGTAATAATATTTTTACAACACTCTGCATCTTCGTATATGACTCCTCCATAGATGTATTTAAGAAAACGATCTACATATTCTTCTATATTATTATCATCAAGACGAGTCAATCCCAATCGATTATTCGCTTCCAGAGCTTCTAGCAAATGTTTTTGAGTTTGTGTGCCTCGCCTATTCCACCATTTTCGATTAACAATTATAGCATCATATGGGATTGGCACTTCTGTAATCGGGTAAAACCGATAATTTGCGGTATCTTTATTCCTTTTAAAATCTTCATCACTCATAAATCCGACAAGCCAGTTATTTTCTCTTACTGCTTCAAGCATACCTCCTCTGTTCTTAGAATAATGCTTAATACCATTATTCCTAGCATTAATACCATTATCTAATAACCAGTTCTCAGGCAACAAGTGGCATGACGTGGAATATTCATCATCTCCGAGTATAAGAGAAATACCTTTACCTTCGTTAAAATATTCTTGTATAGGAACATGTAGGTGGATTTTCTCACTGATAGAATCTTTCAAAATCGCATTTCCGCAAAGACGACGACGAATCATCTTATCTGCAATACTGTCTTTTCTACATACTATTCCAGAACAATATACTTTAGAATTATTTTTTCTGATAAATCCTATTAATTCATAATCTTTATTGAATCTTTCATCTCCTATCTTATTGTGTTTAATCGCTGCATAAAGTCCCATTGATAGAAATGCCATGTGTATTTTTTCATCTTTTAGTCCCCTTACGACTCCTGAATAAGTCTTGTCTTCAGAGTTAGAAGAAGCAAAACGGTATGGGAGATTATTATTCCTCAAATATTTATTGCTAGGGAGAAGATTTACAACATATTCGTCTTCTATATCGGAAGGGCCATTTATATAAAACGGAGCTACTCCTATCCTGATTTCAGAAGTGCGAAATCCTCTGCGATTCTCATATATTTGCACAACCATAAATAGGAGGCCAAAAACAATTCCAAGCAAAGTAACAGCAATAGATATTTGACTGATAAATGTAGGAAACTCCTTTTTAAATCGGTTAATTAATCGTCCCATTTCATTTATTTTTTGTAATATTTACATTCGATATTGTATGTTTCACGGATTCATTTTCTTTGGGTAGATTTTTCTATTTCTTCTTCAGTTTCTCCCATAGGGTGATAAAAGAAATATACCGAGCATGCAATTATTATCAGTGAAACTAATATCAAAAAAGAAATAAAACCAGTATCATTTTCATCTATTATTTTTCCCCAGAAACAAGTAATGCAAACGGTTAGTATACAAATTAAAGTAGTAAACAAAATATGCACTATCGAATTTCCACTTTTTAATGGAAAATCTTTACGTTCTTCGCCTGAGTATTTTAGTATTTTTCTTACTTTTTTTATTTGTTTACCAAGAAAGAAGTCAAATATTATTGTTATAATCTGAATAAATATGCAAAATAAAGACGCTAATAATGTATCCTCAGAAATAATTTCATATAACCCTATTGGGGAATAGACAAAGAAAAGATTTATAGAAACAGTTATCATTTTTGAAAAAAAACAGCCATAATACACCTGTGTTCTCAGAAGTATTTCAGACTTCAAATCTAATAAATTTTCCATCATTTTTATTTCTTTTTTTGTTACTAATTTACTTTTTCTTCGTGCTATCATATTATTGAAATAGTCAATACGCTCATTCAGTTTACACACAAAATCGGCATAAGCAGTTTCTTCATTTGATAAAATTGAAGCATTTATATTGTCAATTATTTGAGTGTAGATTTTGTCGATTGACCTACGAATTTCACGCATATTATCAATTTTCTGTCCTGCATTTTTATCAAATCGTTGGTTCATCAGGCTGCTGAATATTTGATTAGCTGAATCTAAATCTCTAATCCAGTCCCGTGCATTTAAAGTTCTGATATCATTCGCACAGCGATCTTTGATATCTTGCAAAAAATTATAAATAACTGTAGTTTCTTCACTGTAGGATTTCAAACGGAAATCCTCATAATGGTTAATGAAATGCTGAATATTTCGGGATGCTTGCACTTTATTGGGATCCGAGCTACAGTTATATGTCTCAATTAACGAAACGAATCCACGATAGATAGAATCCCGTTGATAATCAGCATCTACAATAGGTTCAATCAAAGCGCTTTTACGAAGCGCTTCGAGAGCGATGTCTTCTTTATTAAAAAAGCCGGTAAAAATAGGGAATAGCTGGCTGATATTCAGTATTTGTGCTTTGGTTGTTTCCACAAGGCTTTTTACATCAACCATAAGCTGAAAATGTTCTTCATTTCGAAGAGCAGCTAAATTCATTTTGTTTACTTTCATAAAAATGGAGTATTAAAATTCCACAAAAATTATTGTTGAATTTGCGGAAATTACAGCAAGTCTATCCTTATTTACATTTAGACTTACAAAAACTTTAGCAAATATGTTTTTTCCTGATTAATTTTTGCTTAGCTTTCAGCAACTGTATCTGTCGCTCCAATTAAACTTGCTTAAAAGTGACAAGTTTATTCAATCTCTCATAAGTATTTGCTGAGAAAATTATCAACTTTATATATAATTGAATTTCACAAAGATAGCATTTTTTGTAACCAAAAATAGTATTTCATCCAAAAAATTATAGTAACTCTATTTTGTATGATTAAAATTTAAACAGTTTCTTAATTTTCAACCCTCACGTCCACTACCGAATCCGGTAAATCCTGAGCCGAAACAATCAACCTGATCATACCTTCTTTCTCCTCATCCGGCTGAAGAATGGCAATAGCCCTACCACGGAAAGTATCCGGATTCAGAGAACGAAAACTTTTCATATCGTCCGGAGCGGCATTTCCAGAAGCGATAACATGCCCATTTCCTTCACATTTGATGGTCAGTTTTACATTTGCATCGGGAACCAGATTGCCGTCCTTGTCTGTGATTTCCATCTTCACATAAGCCAGATCATTTTTATTGGCTTTTATCCGGGAACGGTCAACCGTCAGACAGATGAAAGCAGGCTCCCCTGCCGTTTTCAATATCACTGAATCGGTTTCCATCTGATTTTCCACATTTACCGCTTTCAATTCTCCCTGCTTGTAAGGAATTTCAAATATGGCGCTGTAATTATCTTTGTTTATATCTTTCTCTCCCATCGGTTCATTATTCAGATACAATCTAACCCGAGGCGACCGGCTGTATACATTTATTTTCATTGTTTTACCTTCCAGACCTTTCCAGTTCCAACTGAGCAGTTCGTTCCTCCAACCCCAATAATTCACATCTTCCCTTTTACCTTCCGCCACCGGAGCTTGTACCGCCACCGATATTTTACGCTTCCGCCACAACACATCCCTGTAATAAGATTGCGGCTTTTTATCTCCGCAGAAGTCAATATCCCCGCACCAGGCGTTATACCATGGCCATTCCATGAATTGAGGATTCTTCTCCCCCGGTGATAATTCCAAGGAATGAGCCAATCCTGCCTCTCCGAGATAATCAATGACCGTCCAGACAAAATCTCCGATGACATAAGGGTGTTTCTCTACGAGATTCCAGTTAACAGCCGCTTCTTTCGGTACGGATTCACTGCCGTACATGACACGTTCGGGATGTTTTCCGTGATCATTTTCATACTCTTTCCACATATAGTTATAGCCGGCAACATCCAAATGCCGGAATGCTTTTTCCGAATCATCCCATTTCAACTGTCTGTTATCCCAGAATTCATTCACTCCGGCGGTAATATAGCGGGTTGTATCATATTTTCTGACCGTGTTTCTCAAACGTTTGGCTATTTCTATCCCTACCGAATCGGCGCGGTCAGCAATCTCATTCCCGATACTCCACATAATGACCGAAGGATGATTCCTATCCCGGCGAACAATGCTCGACATATCACTATCGCTCCACTGATCAAAATACTGATGGTAGTCATTCCAACGCTTTGATTTCTGCCATTGGTCGAAAGATTCATCTATGACCAGCAAACCCAGTTCATCACATGCCCTGAGGAAATATTCGGAAGGAGGATTATGGGCGCAACGTACTGCATTGTAGCCATTGGCCTTCATCAGTTCAACCTTACGTGCTTCCGCACGATCGATCGCAACCGCTCCCAGTAAACCATTGTCATGATGAAGGCATCCTCCTTTTAACTTAACAGATCGACCGTTCAACAGAAATCCTTCCCGAGCATCAAATGCAATCGTACGAATTCCAAAAGAAACGATGATTTCATCCAGTAATTTTCCTTGGGTTGAAAGGGAAAATTGCGCCCGATACAAGACCGGATTTTCGAGAGACCATAATTCAGGATGATCTACAAGGACAGAAAAAGTCGCTTCTCGATCTCCCGATGCAAGAAGTTTTATTTTTTGGATAGCAACACTTAATGCTTTTCCTTCAGGCGTAAGAATTTTCACCTGTAAATCAGTATCCACCGCCTTGAGATTTGTATTATGCAGTATTGTAGTAGCAAAAACAGTCGCTCTGTCCTCTTTCAATTCCGACAAGCGGATGAAAGTATCCCATTCATTCAAATGCAGCCGATCAGTTTTAAGCAACCACACATGGCGATAAATCCCTGAACCTGAATACCAACGGCTATTTTCTCCCGCATTGACAACCCTGACCGCTATGGTATTGGGAATTCCGGGAGCATTACAATATTTAGTAATATCGACCTGATAGGATATATACCCGTAAGGATTAAAATAGACTTTCGTTCCATTGATAAAAAGCTCGGACTGATTGTATACTCCTTCAAAATAAAGCGTGAATAACCGATCTTTATCGGATTCGGAAACAATGAACACTTTCCGGTACCAACCTTCTCCTCCCAATGTTTGACCCAGGTCTGCTCCTCCTGCTCCACTTTCATTCAATCTGGAAAACGGACCGATCGTGATTCCTTCTTTCCTGACGGGAGTAGGCTCCACACTCCAGTCATGGGGTAAATCAAGTACTCTCCACTTACTGTCATTAAAGTTGGCTTGCTCGGCATTTGCCAGGCTTCCCCGGTAAAATTTCCAATCCTGATCAAAATTTATTTTACGTTCCAAGGCATTCAGATTTGCATTGCAGAACAAGATAAAAAGGAGAAGAACGGTAAAAACCGACATTTTTTTTTTCGTTTTCATGGGATCAATAGCTATAGCAGATGAACTGCAAATATATAAATTAATATTTCGTTGAAAGCTAAAATCTCACCTAAAAAACAAACCCCCACATCTTTCGACATGAGGGCTCTCTTATATTTAGCTAATAAGTTTCAACCTTCTGGTTCCTAACTGATTATTCTTCCGGAATATCAAAAGCGATAACCGCTCTGTTCAGTTCATTGACATCAAACGGCTGAACCGTGTCTCCAAAATGACCTGTCTCCAAACGGTTTTTATCAATACCGTATTTAGCTCCCAAAATCCTGACCACTTCATTTACACGACGTTCACTCAATTTCATATTGTATGAAGGATAAGCAGTCTTCACATCGGCATACCCTGTAACTGAAACTTTTACCTGGGGATATTTTGCCATGAATCTCGCAACCTCATCCAGTTTATACATTTCGGAAGGTCTTACTTCATGCTTGTCTATCACGAAATGAACAACGATTTTCAGGTGTTCTTTATCTATCTTCTGTTGAACCGGTTGTCTGTTCTCCAACATTTCTTCGATTCTTCTCAGTCTTTCCTTCAACTCATCACAGCAATTCTCACGGGTTTCATTGACAATATTGTTAATAACCGTAACTTCTTCCCTTGTAACTTTGGGTTGATAGAAATTGGCTTCTCCGAATTTATACGTAAAAGAACACATGAGATTAGCCACTCCATCCATCGTATTACCGTCACCGGCGCGACGGTCAAAAATTTCAGGCATAATCAACAATTGAGGTTCTATACCAAATGACCATTGATTCGACAAACGGAAATTAGCCTCCATACTGAAACGTTCCATTAAATTGTTCACAGCAGTACGATTTCCATCCTTGAATGTATGTGAAAAACCAATACCTCCGTAAGCATTCAGATTAAACAAACGCTTGGGGTTATAATAACCAAACAGATTCGTCAGGTTGACACAAAAATCAAAGGCTGTCGTCACATAAGAAAATGTATAATCATACCCGGAACCCTTAGAAGATTCCATCGGGTTCTCCAGAAAACGTTCTTTAATAAAATCACCAACCTTAATGGCTCCCGGATCTTGCGGCCTCTGCTGGCCTATACTTGCATCCAGGTAGGTGTTTGTGCGAGGTCTTCCGATGGGAGAATTGTAATTAGTTCCTATATACCAGTCTCCATATCCCCAGCTTGCTTGTGTCGGATTTCCATTGGCGTCAAGATATTCATGCCAGGTAGCAAAACCTTTCAACTCACCTCCGGCAACGGAAAAACGAATCCCGTAAGAAGGACTCACCCATTTTCCCAACACAATCATAGCCGTAGGTTTCATCAATTCCGCAGCATCCACATATCTGCTTTCTTCGCTCATAAGAACACTGGGGCCTCCGGCGACAGCAACAAACCAATTGTCCCAAAAACCATTCTTCATGAATGTAGTTTTATAGGTCTTATCCTCGCTCCTCTTCAACGAATCTCGAAGAAGTTTTCCTGTATATTCAGATTTCTCGTAAACTTTCTTGGTAGTCGTAACATTTTGCCTGGAAGTGGAAGCCTCCGAAGTTTGCGGCTTGCTTTCTTCACCAACGATGATATAAGTATTTTCCTGAGACCTGATCAAACCCAAAGGCAAAATTGTTAATAAAATTAAAAAAAGATATCTTCCTTTCATATATAACTGGTTATAAATTAGTGTAATTTGTATTAATGCAATGCGAAGATATAATATAATTGAATACTTTTACAAAAAAAAATAATATTTCTTTCGATGCATCATTGTAAATACTTCAAAAGGGGTTATGTCTTGAAAAAATTTTGATTAGCTTGCGAAAAATGGCTAAATTGCGGCGTTTTTCGAGGGAATGCAAATATTTAACAAATATTAAGTAAAACTCAAATCAATTAGTTATATAATGTTAAAAAACAAACATATAGTAGTTGCTATTACAGGAAGTATCGCAGCTTATAAAGCAGCTTATCTGGTCAGGGCTTTGATCAAAAAAGGAGCTGAAGTACAAGTCGTAATTACTCCTGCAGGAAAAGAATTCATCTCTCCTGTGACATTATCAACCCTGACGGGCAGACCCGTTGTCAGCGAATTTTTCGCAGCCAATGACGGAACCTGGCACAGTCATGTGGAATTGGGACTCTGGGCGGATTTGATGATTATAGCTCCGGCGACAGCCGCCTCCATAGGAAAGATGGCCAACGGAATAGCCGACAACATGATGATCACCACATACCTTTCCATGAAAGCGCCCGTATTCATCGCCCCCGCTATGGATTTGGATATGTTCAGTCACCCGTCTACCCGGAAAAATATCGAGTTACTGAAATCATACGGTAATCAAATCATAGAGCCTGCTTCCGGCTTTCTGGCCAGCAAACTCGAAGGCAAAGGAAGGATGGAAGAACCAGATAAAATCATTGCATATATAGAGGATTATTTGGCAAGTAAAAACGATCTCGCCCATAAAAAAATATTAATCACTGCCGGACCTACGTATGAAAAGTTGGATCCCGTACGTTATATAGGCAACTATTCTTCCGGAAAAATGGGATTCGCCTTGGCTGAGGCTTGTGCAGGAAGAGGAGCTGAAGTTATTTTGGTAACAGGTCCGGTGCAATTAAAAACCGGTCATCCGAATATCCAACGGATTGATGTCGAGTCTGCCGACGAGATGTATGAGGCGACAATTCCTCTGTTTGCCGACAGAGATATCACCATCCTCTGCGCCGCCGTCGCCGACTACAAGCCAGCTTCCCGTACGAAAGAAAAAATCAAGCGGAAAGAGAGTGAAGATATTACACTCAAACTTGTTCCGAATAAAGACATTGCGGCTGCTTTGGGAAAAATAAAAAAAGAAAATCAGACATTGATAGGTTTCGCCCTCGAAACCCACAACGAAGAATCAAATGCAAAAGCCAAGTTGGAAAAGAAAAACCTGGATTTCATTGTCTTGAATTCTCTACAGGATAAAGGAGCCGGGTTCCAAACGGACACCAATAAAGTTTCAATCATTGAGAAAAACGGAAATAAAACGGATTTTGACATCAAAAGTAAACCGGATGTAGCCAATGATATTATCAATTATTTTTTGAATGCACTGAAATGAAAAAAATATTTTCAACGTTGATTCTTTGCCTCTGCTGCATTTATTCATGCATGGCTCAGGAACTTAACGCCAAGGTAACTGTCAACAGTAGCAGGATACAAGGCACCAACAAAGAAGTTTTCACTTCTCTTGAGAAATCCCTGAACGAATTCATCAACACTAAAAAGTGGAGCGCCGCCACTTTTTCCCAGACAGAAAAAATCGAATGTTCGTTTTCTATCGTTATCCTGACCAATCCAACGGACAATCACTACCAGGCGGAAATATCGATCAGCGCAAGACGTCCCGTTTTTAATTCTATCTACACTACCAATCTGATTAATTTCAGAGATACCGAGTTTGAATTCGATTATATGGAAAATACACCTATAGAATATGTCGAAAACTCAATAGACAACAATATCATTGCCGTAATAGCTTTCTATTCAAACTTAATTTTAGGACTGGATTTCGATAGTTATTCTCCGGAAGGAGGTTCTTATTTTTTCAGGCAAGCCCAAAATATAGTCACCCTGGCGCAAAGCAATGTTTCCTGGACAGGTTGGTCTTCATTCACAAAATCAAATAACCGGCATGCAATCATTACAGCGTTCATGGATGAATCCTTAAAACCTTTCCGCGAATTGTGGTATACGTACCACCGGAAAGGATTGGACGAAATGGCAGCCAATCCCGACAGAGGAAGAACCAATATCATCAATGCATTGTCTGTCCTGAAACAAATCAAAGATATTCGTTCTTCTTCCGTTCTATTACAAATGTTTGCAGATTGTAAACTGGATGAAATCGTATTATTGAGTTCCAAGGCTTCGACTGAAGAGAAAAACAATTTGTACGACTTATTATATGCTGTCTACCCTACCATGTCGGACAGACTTAACGCTTTGAAAAAATAACATGTTAACAGCACTATCTATACGAAATTACGCTTTAATCAACCAGTTGGAAGTTGATTTTTCTGCCGGTTTTTCTGTTCTTACTGGTGAAACCGGAGCCGGAAAATCAATCATACTGGGAGCGCTTTCTCTGATTCTGGGACAACGGGCAGACACAAAATCTATCAAAGAAGGTGAAAATAAATGTACCATTGAAGGTTTTTTTGATATTTCTTCCTACGAATTGAAATCGTTTTTTGAAGAAATCGATGTGGAATATGATCCCAAACAATGTATCATGAGGCGGGAATTACTCGCTTCCGGAAAATCCCGCGCTTTCATCAACGACACTCCCGTCGGATTGAACGATCTCAGAACCTTGGGATCGCAATTGATTGATATTCATTCCCAACATCAGAATTTATTATTGTCGGACGGAAATTTCCAGATACAGGTACTGGATGCACTGGCCGATAATCTGCCACTCCGGAAAGATTATAAATCTGTATTCAACCGATATATTTCTGCGAAAAAACAATTACAGGTGCTGAAAGATGAAGCCGTCCAAAAAACAGCGGAAGAAGATTATCTGCAGTTTCAATACAATCAATTGGCCGCTGCAAACCTGAATGAAGGAGAACAAGCCGTATTGGAATCCGAATCGGAGATTCTCTCTCATCTGGAGGAAATCAAAAACGGATTATTCAGGACTCATGCCATTTTATCGGAAAATGAGACCAATATTATATCATCACTGAAAGAGGTTTTAAATATCATCAGATCGCTGAATAATGTATATCCCGATTCGAAAGAAATATCCGGCAGATTGGAATCAGTCTATCTGGAGCTCAAAGATCTGACTTCCGAGATATTATCCAGACAGGATAATCTGGAACTGGATCCCAATCGTTTGAATTACATCAACGAACGCCTGGATATATTATATGGCTTACAGCAAAAACATAAACTTGAGTCCATCGAAGCATTGATTTCTTTGAAAAATCATATAGAGTCGCAACTCAGGACTATCGGTCATTTCGAAGACCAGATAGCATCTCTGGAAAGTCAGGTAGCATCCTTGTTCGAAGAAGTCCTCCGGTTATCCGGGGAGATTACAAAATCCCGCAGGAATGCCGGAAAAAAACTGGAAAAGGAACTGGTTCCGAAGGTAAGTCCGCTGGGAATGCCCCATGTGAAATTCACCTGCGAAATAACTTCCAAAAACCATCCCGATCCGACAGGAGCCGACCAGGTATCTTTCCTGTTTTCGGCCAATAAAAATATAAGTTTGAAACCTATTCACGAAATAGCTTCCGGAGGGGAAATATCCCGTCTGATGTTGGGAATCAAGTCTATGATCGCAGGAGCTGTGGCGCTTCCAACGATCATTTTCGATGAAATAGACACCGGAGTCTCCGGAGAAGTGGCCGACAAAATGGGTAATATCATGCATAAACTCGGCAATGAAATGCAGGTGCTTACAATCACTCATTTGCCTCAAATAGCAGCCAAAGGTTCAAGCCATTATTTCGTATATAAAAACGACGACAAAGAAACAACGGAAACTCACATCCGCCTGTTGAATAAGGAAGAAAGAATCCGGGAAATTGCACAAATGTTGAGCGGCTCGGAACTAACCGGAGCAGCGATGGAAAATGCAAAAAAACTAATGAATCTAAACTGAAACTCATGAAAAACAAACTGGCATCAATAAGCCTCATTATCTTAACCGTTTTCAACACATCGTTCGCTCAACAGACATTTTCCGGGACAACGGAAGCGGATTCACTGTATATGGATATACACAAAAAAAAATCCGGATATCAACAAACAGCAGAAGTTTTAGGAATTGCCATTCCGTCTGCAATGGTGATTTATGGAGTCATCTCTTTGAAATCCGATGCCATACGTGATATTGATTATCAAACAAAGGACTGGTTGGTGGAACACAATGCGTTGACCAATACAAAATTACTGGATGATATCACCGTATTTGTTCCGACTGCTGCTGCATTCGGAATGAAATTAGCTCATATGGAAAGTAAACATGATTTCTGGGACATGGCCATCATCTGCGGACTAAGTAATATGCTGCAATTGGGAGTCGTTCAAGCCACCAAACACATCACCGAAAGGGAAAGACCGGATGGAAGCGAAAACAACTCGTTCCCTTCCGGACACACGGCAACGGCATTCGCAGGTGCGGAATTTTTACATCAGGAATATGGTCATCAATCCATCTGGATCAGCATTGGAGGCTATACCGTAGCCACTTTCGTCGGGGTTTCACGAGTACTCAACAACAGACATTGGGTGAGTGACGTGGTAGCCGGAGCCGGTATCGGCATATTATCCACTAAAGTGATTTATTGGACATATCCTTACATACGAAAATTGTGGTCAAAGGACGAAACAGATATGAATAATAAAAAAAGCGCTCGAACAATGGTCTTTCCTTCGTACAATCAAGGTTGCCTGAGTTTGAATTTATCTTGTACTTTTTAAATTTTATATATAAAACATGCTCAAAGAAAACGAAATGATTTTCGGCACCCGGGCCGTGATCGAAGCCATACAGGCAGATAAAGAAATTGATAAAATATTGATGAAAAGAGACTTGCAGGGAGACTTATCTCGCGAACTCTTCCATATTGTAAAAGACAGAAACATCTCGTTACAACGGGTTCCCCAGGAAAAATTAGACCGCCTGACCAGAAAGAATCATCAGGGAGTCATTGCTTTTATTTCCGCCGTGACGTATCAGAAACTGGAAGATATCGTACCTTTTTTATATGAAGAAGGAAAGACTCCTTTCATCGTCCTCCTGGACGGAGTTACGGATGTACGTAATTTCGGAGCCATCGCCCGCACCTGCGAATGCGCCGGAGTTGATGCAATTGTAATTCCCATGCGCAACAGCGTTTCCGTCAATGCAGATGCCCTCAAGACATCCGCAGGAGCTTTACACACTTTACCGGTTTGTAAAGAATCGAGTATCAACGAAGCCATCAAATACCTCAAAAATTGCGGATACAAAATTATCGCCGCTACGGAAAAAGGAAAAAATGATTATACCAGGACAGACTACACCGTTCCTGTCGCTCTGGTTATGGGAGGCGAAGACATGGGAATAGCTATGGATAACCTGCGCATCTGCGATGAAATGGTCACCATTCCTATCTTGGGAAACATCGCCTCTTTGAACGTTTCCGCTGCTGCAGCCGTATTGATGTATGAAGTTGTCAGACAACGAAAAATGTAAATCTCCCAGACAATTTCAGCACTTGTTTTGTTGATAAAGAATCATTAGTTTAACGTATCCGTTTTTAAATAAACCTGTTCTTTCAAGGCCATTGAATCGGATACGTTTTTTCTTAAATATACCTTGATACATTACCTCACGACAGTCACTGTTTTCCGTATACTTCCCGGAGATTGGATATGGATGATATAAGTTCCGGCTTTCAGATCGAATCGAGCCGATCCCGAACTTATCCTTTGGGTCTCCACCAATGAACCCATTAGGTTGTATACCTGCACAGTTGCATCATGTAATTCTCTGATATATAATATCCCTTCGGAAGAATAAACCTGAACGGTTTCCTGTTGAGGATGATCAACGGAAGACACTTCTTTTATTTCCTCGAAAGTAAATATCGATGTAGTCGTAAACGAAGCTGTCGCCGTCATCCGAATATCCGTATTCGTTTCGTTTTTCAGAAAAATATCGGAAATACCTTTAATGGCATATTTTTCGGAACCGATGATGTATATATCAAAAAGCGCCC